>JAHECC010000029.1 GCA_024641965.1 Rubrivivax sp. | reverse complement strand
CATGCCGGCACCGCGTGCCGGGGCGTAGCGCAGCGCCATGCCCAGCGCCAGCGCCAGCAGCGTGGCCGCGACAGCGGCCAACGCGGACAGGCGCAGGCTGGACCAGGCCCAGTCGGCAAAGCGCAGCAGCGGCAAACCGATATCGGAGGCTGCGGCCTCGACCCACAGCATGCGCAGCAGCCACAGCACCGGCAGCACGAAACCCAGTGCCACCGGCAGCGCGCACAGCACCCAGGCCGCCAGTGCCGCCTTGCCGCGCAGCGCGATGGCACGCGCCTCGGTGCTCTGTGTGGCGCGGCCGCCGGCAAAGCGCAGCCGGCGCTGCGCCCGGCGCTCGGCGGTGAGCAGCAATGCCACCGCCAGCAGCAGCAACGAGGCGAGCTGCGCGGCGGCAATGCGGTCGTTCATCACCAGCCAGGCCTTGTAGATGCCGGTGCTGAAGGTGCTCAGGCCGAAGTACGAGCCCACCCCGTAGTCGGCCAGCGTTTCCATCAAGGCCAGCGCCGCGCCGGCGGCGATGGCCGGGCGTGCCAGCGGCAACGCCACCTGCAGCACGCGCCGTCGCACGCCGGCACCGAGCAGTCGCGCGGCTTCCATCATCTGCACGCCGCGTTCGGCCAGCGCGGTGCGTGTCAGCAGGTAGACATAGGGATACAGGCACAGCACGAACAGCAGCACCGCACCCCACAGGCTGCGCACGTCGGGCCACAGCGGCGCCTTCACCCCCAGCCACGAGCGCAACGTGGACTGCAGGAGGCCACTGAATTGCAAGGCGTCGGTCCAGGCATAGGCCAGCACATAGGCCGGCATGGCCATCGGCAACAGCAACGCCCAATCGAACCAGCGCCGGCCCGGAAAATCGAACAAGGTCACTGCCGCGGCCGTGGCGCTGCCCAGCAACGTCACACCCATGGCCACGCCGGCCGCGAGCAGCGCGGTCTCGAGCACATAGCCCGGCAGAACCGTGCTGGCCTGGTGCGACAGCGTCGCCATGGCCGCGCTGTCCAGCGTCAACCAGGCGCCCAGCACGCCCAGCACCGGCAGCGCCAGCGTCAGGCAAAACAGGCTCAACAGGCCGCGCATGCCGATTCAGACCGAATCGTCGGAATAGGAACGATCCTCATTTCCATCAAGCCAATTATCATCGCGGCATGTTCCTGAGCCTGGAATCCGTGGACGTGCGTTATGCCGGCAGCCGTGCCGACCATGCGGCCGTGCAAGGCGTGAGCCTGGGCCTGGCGGCCGGGCAGATCGGCGTACTCATCGGGCCCTCGGGTTGCGGCAAGACCACGCTGCTGCGTGCCGTGGCCGGGCTGGAGGCGCTGCACGGCGGGCGGGTGCGCATGGATGGGCACCTGCTCGACGATGCCGAATCCGGCCTGCAGATGCCAGCCGAGGCGCGGCGCATCGGCATGGTGTTCCAGGACTACGCCTTGTTCCCGCACCTGAGCGTGGCCGACAACATCGCCTTCGGCGTGCAGCACCTGCCGCGCGCCGAACGCGCCGTGCGGGTGCAGCAGATGCTCGATCTGGTCGGCCTGGGCCATGCCGCCAAACGCGCGCCGCACCAGCTTTCGGGGGGCCAGCAGCAGCGCATCGCACTTGCCCGGGCACTGGCGCCCTCCCCGCGCCTGTTGCTGCTGGACGAGCCCTTCTCGAATCTCGATGTCGACCTGCGTGAACGCCTGGCGCACGAGGTGCGCAATATCCTGAAGAACACCGGCACCACGGCCTTGTTCGTCACCCACGACCAGCTCGAGGCCTTTGCGCTGGGCGATGTCATTGGCGTGATGCAGCGCGGCCACCTGGAACAGTGGGACGACGCCTATGCGCTGTACCACCGCCCGGCCACGCGCTTCGTGGCACGTTTCATCGGCCATGGCGTGTTCACGCCGGCGCACATCGACCGCGCGGCCGCAGCCGACACCGGTGGCTGCGTGCAGACCGTGCTCGGCGCGCTGGAAGACCTGCAGGAATGCCCCCTGCCCGAGGCCTACCCCGGCGGCAATTGCGACGTGCTGCTGCGTGCCGACGACATCGTGCACGACGACGCCAGCCCGGTGAAGGCCAGGATCGAACGCAAGGCCTTCCGCGGCTCGGAATTCCTGTACACGTTGCGCTTGGCCAGCGGCGAGGCGGTGCTGGCGCATGTGCCCTCACACCACGATCACCAGATCGGCGAGTGGATCGGCATCCGCGCCGAGGTCGACCACGTGGTCACCTTTGCGCGCGAGGACGGATAGTCCAAACCAGGCCTGGCGCGAAATCGCACCGGCCACCCTGCTGTCCGTGCAACTTTCCCTGCCGTCGGCGACTCACAGGTGGAGCCCGGTTTTATACTGGCATGGAACTTGAATGGTGAGCCTGGAGCACGAATGAATGCCAAATTGAAGGTTGCGGGGATGATCGCGGTGGGCGCCCTCGCCGGCGCGTTGGCGACGATCCAGTTGCAGGCTTTTGCACGCAATGCCGTCGCGCCGCTGCCGCTCGAGGAATTGCAGCAACTCGCCGCCGTGTTCGGCATGGTGAAGAGCGATTACGTCGAACCGGTGGACGAGAAAAAGCTCATCGGCGACGCCATCACCGGCATGGTCGCGGGCCTGGACCCGCACTCGCAGTATTTCGACAAGAAGACGCTGAAGGAATTCCGCGAGCAGACTGGCGGGCGCTTCGTCGGCGTGGGCATCGAGATCGGCATGGAAGACGGCCTGGTGAAGGTGCAGTCGCCGATCGAAGGCTCGCCGGCGTTTCGCGCCGGTATCAAGTCCGGCGACCTGATCACCCGCATCGACGATACGGCGGTCAAGGGCCTGAGCATGGACCAGGCCGTCAAGCGCATGCGCGGCGAGCCCAACACCAAGGTCACGCTGACCATCTTCCGCAAGAGCGAGAACCGCAGCTTCCCAGTGATCATCACGCGCGAGGAGATCCGCATCCAGAGCGTGCGTTCGAAGATGCTCGAGCCGGGTTATGCCTGGCTGCGCGTGAGCCAGTTCCAGGACCGCACCGTGACCGACTTCGTGCGCAAGCTCGAAGAGCTCTACAAGCAGGATCCGAACCTGAAGGGCCTGGTGCTCGACCTGCGCAACGACCCGGGCGGCCTGCTCGACGCGGCGGTGGCCATCTCGGCAGCCTTCCTGCCCGAAGACGTGGTCGTCGTCACCACCAACGGGCAGATCGCGGATTCGAAGGCCACCTTCAAGGCCTCGCCCGACTACTACGCGCGCCGCGGCGGTGCCGACCCGCTGAAGCGCCTTCCAGCCGCAGTCAAGACCGTGCCGCTGGTGGTGCTGGTGAACGAGGGATCGGCCTCGGCCAGCGAGATCGTCGCCGGCGCGCTGCAGGACCACAAGCGCGCCACCATCATGGGCGCGCAGACCTTCGGCAAGGGCTCGGTGCAGACCGTGCGCCCGCTGTCGGCCGACACCGCGCTGAAGATCACCACCGCGCGCTACTACACGCCCTCGGGCCGGGCCATCCAGGCCAAGGGCGTGGTGCCCGACATCTGGCTTGACGAGACCGCCGAAGGCAACGTCTTCGCCGCACTGCGCTTGCGCGAGGCCGACCTGCAGCAGCACCTGATTGGCGCCGACGAGGAGAAGGACTCAGCCCGCACCAAGGCGCGCGAAGAGGCGCGCAAGAAGCTCGAGGAACAGTTGGCCAAGCAGAAGGAGCCGCTCAAACCGCCGCCAGAGTTCGGCACCGCCGACGACTTCCAGCTGGCCCAGGCGCTGAACCATCTGAGCAAGCGTCCGGTGATCGTCAGCAAGACGGCCATCGAGCGCAAGGCCGAGGCCGGGGTGAACTGAGCCTCCACGTCTGCCCGGCGCAAGGCCCGCTTTGCGCGGGCCTTGTTGCTGGTGCCTCCTGCCGCCATCCATGAACGACGACCAACTTCTGCGCTATTCGCGGCACATCCTGCTCGACGAGTTGGGCATCGAAGGCCAGCGCCGCCTGCTCGATGCGCATGCGCTGGTCATCGGTGCCGGCGGACTGGGCTCGCCGGTGGCGCTGTATCTGGGCACCGCCGGGGTGGGCCGCATCACCCTGGTCGACGACGATGTCGTCGACTTGACCAACCTGCAGCGGCAGATCGCCCACAACCTGTCGCGCGTGGGGCAGCCCAAGGCCGAATCGGCGCGGCTGAGCATCCAGGCCATCAATCCCGACGTTCAGGTGACTGCACTGCAGCAGCGCGCCGACGCTGCGTTGCTCGACAGTCTCGTACCGCAGGCCGACGTGGTGCTGGATTGCAGCGACAACTTCAGCACCCGCCAGGCCGTGAACCGCGCCTGCGTGTTACACCGCCGGCCGCTGGTGTCGGGCGCCGCCGTCGGCTTCGACGGGCAATTGTCGGTGTACGACACCCGCGTGGCCGACGCGCCGTGTTATGCCTGCATCTTCCCGGCCGAGGCCACGGTCGAGGAGATCAACTGCGCGACGATGGGCGTGTTCGCGCCGCTGGTCGGCATCATCGGCTCGATGCAGGCAGCCGAGGCACTGAAGCTGCTGGCCGGCGTGGGCACTTCGATGGCCGGTCGGCTGCAAATGCTCGACGCACGCGCCATGGAATGGGCGCAGATCAAGCTGCAGCGCACGCCGGACTGCGCGGTGTGCGCCGCGCACCGCGACGCCTGATCGGGCATCGTGCACGCAGGCGCCGATCCACGATCGTTGGCGACGCGCCGGCACGCTAAGCTGTGCGGCTGGAACCGGAAGACAAGCCATGGATACCAAGCGCAAGGACCTGACCGCACGCAACTTCCCTACCGCCGAGCAGGATGCGCAGTCGGCGCCGGCCGCCTCGCGCTACAGCGGGCCGGAAAGCGCCTACCGGCTGGCCTTCACCGATGTGGAGTTCCTGCTGCAGGACGAGTTGCGGCCGGTGCGCATGCAGCTCGAACTGCTCAAGCCCGAGATGGTGCAAAAGCGCCTGGGCATCGAGTCGACCATCGTCATCTTCGGCAGCGCGCGCATTCCCGCGCCGGATGACGCCGCGCGACAACTGGCGCTGGCCGAGGCGGCCGATGACGCCACCGCATTGAGGCGCGCGCGCATGCAGGTGCGCATGAGCCTCTACTATGACGCGGCACGCGAGTTCGCGCAGATCGTCAGCACGCGTTCACGCAGCCATGACACGCCGATCCACGTCGTCACCGGCGGCGGGCCCGGCATCATGGAGGCCGGCAACCGCGGCGCCTTCGAAGCCGGCGGCAAGAGCATCGGCTTGAACATCGTGCTGCCGCACGAGCAGGCGCCCAACGACTACATCACGCCGGAGCTGTGCTTCCAGTTCCACTACTTCGGCCTGCGCAAGATGCACTTCCTGATGCGCAGCATCGCGCTCGTGTGCTTCCCCGGTGGCTTCGGCACGCTCGACGAACTGTTCGAGACGATGACGCTGATCCAGACCGGCAAGTGCCGCAAGCGCCCGATCCTGCTCTTCGGACGCGAGTTCTGGTCGCGCCTGATCGACTTCGACCTGCTCGTCGACACCGGCATGATCAGCCCGCAGGACGTGGGTCTCTTCCACTACGTCGAAAGCGCCGAGGAAGCCTGGGGCCTGCTCGAACGCGAATACGGCTTCGACCTGCCGACGACACAGACCGGCGATCTCGCAGTGGACATCTGAGGCTGTGACCTGCCCGCAGCTCAGCCTGATCGGCGCGCCGACCGACATCGGCGCCGGCCACCGCGGCGCGAGCATGGGCCCCGAGGCGTTGCGCGTCGCCGGCCTGGCCGAAGCGCTGCGCCAGCATGGCGCGGAGGTGCTCGACCGCGGCAACCTGGCTGGCCCCACCAATCCCTGGCTGCCGCCGGTGGACGGCTATCGCCACCTCGACGAAGTGGTGGCCTGGAACCTGGCAGTGCACGACGCCATGCTGGCCGAGTTGCGCGACGGCCGACTGCCGCTGCTGCTGGGTGGTGACCATTCACTGGCCATCGGCTCGATCAGCGCGGTCGCGCGCCATTGCCGCGAGGTAGGCAGGAAGCTGCGCGTGCTGTGGCTCGACGCGCATGCCGACTTCAACACCAGCGGGCTCACGCCCAGCGGCAATATCCACGGCATGCCGGTGGCCTGCCTGTGCGGCCACGGCCCGCAGCCTCTGATCGAGATCGGCGGCCAGGTACCGGCACTGAACCCCAAGTGGATCCGCCAGATCGGCATCCGCAGCGTCGATGCCGGCGAGAAGCGGCTTGTGCACCAGACGGGGCTCGAAGTCTTCGACATGCGCTATATCGACGAGATGGGCATGCGCCACACGATGGAGCTGGCGCTGGCCACGCTGGACGCGCACACGCACCTGCACGTCAGCTTCGACGTCGATTTCCTCGACGCCGAACTCGCCCCCGGCGTCGGCACCACCGTGCCCGGCGGCCCCACCTACCGTGAAGCGCAACTGTGCATGGAGATGATCGCCGACACCGGCCGCCTGGCCAGCCTGGACGTGATGGAGCTGAACCCGGCACTCGACGTGCGCAACAAGACCGCGGTGCTGGCGGTGGATCTGATCGAGAGCCTGTTCGGCAAGAGCACGTTGATGCGGCGATGAGAAGACTCGCCTGCTTGATGGTGTTCCTGCTCGCCGCCTGCACCGGCCTGCCCCCCGGCGTCACGCCCGTCACGGGCTTCCAGGCCGAGCGCTACCTCGGCACCTGGTATGAAATCGCGCGGCTCGACCACTCCTTCGAGCGCGGCATGTCGCGCGTCACGGCCGAATACTCGCGGCGCGACGACGGCGGCATCGGCGTGCTCAACCGCGGCTATGTCGATGCCGACAAGGCCTGGAAGCAGGCCGCCGGCAAGGCCTACTTCGTCGAAGGGCCCGACACCGGCTACCTGAAGGTGTCCTTCTTCGGGCCGTTCTACGGCGCTTACGGCATCTTCGAGCTCGACCGGCAGGACTACCGCTACGCGATGGTCAGCGGGCCGGACACGTCCTATCTGTGGCTGCTGGCACGCAGCCCGACGCTGGATGCGGCGACACGCGACCGCCTGGTGGCGCGCGCGGCCACGCTCGGCTTCGACACCTCCAGGCTCATCTTCGTCGAGCACGGCGCGGCGCCTTGAGCGCGAGGCGGCGGCAAGGGTATTCGTGGTGGCCGCAGGGGCGGCGGGCGTGCACCATACGTATTGGCCTATGTTTGGAGTGAAAACCATGTCGAAGCTTGTTTCCCCCTCGTTCCTGCGCCTGCTTTGCGGCCTCGCGCTGGGCCTGGCACTCAGCACCGGCGCCTGGGCACAGGCCAAGGTCGTCTTCCAGGTCAGCGACAACGACCCGGCCAAGTGGAACCTGACGCTGAACAACGTGCGCAATGTCCAGGCGGACCTGGGCGAAGAGAAGGTGACGGCGGAAGTCGTGGTCTACGGGCCGGGCATCGCGATGCTGAAGGCGGGGTCGCCGGTGGCACAACGCGTCGCCGACGCGCTGGGCAAGAACGTCAAGGTCGTGGCTTGCGAAAACACGATGAAGGCGCAGAAACTCACCTACGACGACATGTTGCCGAAGATCGGCTACGTGCCTGCGGGCGTGGTGGAACTCATTCAACGCCAGGCCGACGGCTACGCCTACATCAAGCCCTGAGGCCCGCCCGGGGCCGGCCTGCCGGCCCTCGGGCAGCCGGTGGCTCTCGGTCGGGCACGGGCGCGGTGCCCGACAGGGCGGCGGCGAGTGCATCGATCTTGCGGTCCTCGAGTTCGAACTCGAGTTCCTCGCCGAAGCTGTCACTCGCCTGGCGCTGCATGCGCCGCAGCGGATTCTCGTCGCTGGTGTTCATGCTTCATGCTTTCGCGCGCGAAGCGCGCGACGCTACGGCCGTTTGATGGCCCCGGTTTGATGGCCGCGGCGTGACCGCAACGGCACCCTATCCTGGGCGCTATGCTTGCCCGCCCATGGCCGCCATCCACATCACCGACATCGAAGCCGCGATCAACTGGTGGCGCGCGCGTTCACCTTCGCCCGACGGGCTGCGCGCCTGCGCCGAGGTGCTCGCGCTGGCCGAGGTGTATGCGCTGATGGTCTATGACCACGAGGACGAATGCGCCGAAGCCGACATGCCGGTTGCCGCCAACGACGCCTGGCTGGCCTGGTACGCCTCGACGCCCGATGCGCCGTGCATCGCCATCTGCTCCACCTCGCAGGGCGACGCGGTGTGCAAGGGCTGCGGCCGCAGCTTCGAGGAGGTGCAGCATTGGCAGGCCTTCGGCCCGGCGCAAAAACGCGCCGTATGGCGCCGCATCACGATGGAAGCCAAGGCCTGGCGCTTCAACCGCTACGCCGAACGCGCGCGCGTGGCCAGCGGCGTCGACCACCCGAGCCCCGACAGCTTCGGCGACGCGGCAGCGCGCGGTAAATGATCACCGACGCCAATGTCGTGCGCCCGGGCTGGCGCGATTCGGCGCGCGGCATCCTGCCGCTGGCCTGGCCGGTGTTCATCGCGCAGCTCGCGGTGGTGGCCTTCGGCACGGTGGACACATTGCTGGTGGCACGCTACGACGCGCTCGACCTGGCGGCGCTGGCGGTGGGTTCGGCGGCCTACATGACGGTGTTCATCGGTTTCATGGGCATGGTCATCGCTGTCGGACCCATCGTCGGCCAGTTGTTCGGCGCGAGGCAGATGCATGAAGCCGGCCAGCAGCTGCACCAGGCAGCGTGGGTGGCGATCGGGCTGTCGGTGATCGGCAGCGCGCTGCTGGCCTTTCCCTGGCCCTTCCTGGCCTTGGCGCAGGCCCCGCCGGCGGTCGAGCTCAAGGTGCGCACTTACCTGCTGGCGCTGGCCTTCGCATTGCCGGCCGCGCTGCTCTTCGCCGCCTACCGCGGTTTCAACAACGCCGTGTCGCGACCCAAGGCGGTGATGGCCATCCAGCTCGGCGGTCTGGCGCTGAAGCTGCCGCTGTCGGCCGCGCTGCTGCACGGCGTGCCGTCGCTGGGCATCCCGGAATTCGGCGTCGCCGGCTGCGGCATGGCCACCGCCCTGGCGATGTGGTCGCAGGTTCTTGTCGGCCTGTGGGTGCTCAGGCGCGACCGCTTCTACGCGCCTTTTGCGCTGCAGGGCCAAGGGCTTCGGCCGCCCGACCGCCTGGCGATCGCGGCGCAGTTGCGCCTGGGCATTCCGATGGGTGCGTCGATCCTGATCGAGGTCACTGGCTTCACTTTCATGGCGATCTTCATCGTGCGTCTGGGTGCCACGCCGGTGGCCGGGCACCAACTCGCCGCCAACCTGGTGGCGGTGCTGTTCATGATGCCGCTGGCGCTGGCGAATGCCACGGCGACGCTGGTGGCGCAGCGCGTCGGTGCGCGCGACCTGGTCGCGGCACGGCGCATCGGCTGGCACGGCCTGCAGATCGGCGTGTGTCTGGCCGCCGTGGTCGGCGCAACGATCTACATGCTGCGCCACAGCGTGGTGCGGCTGTACACCGACGATGCCGCGGTCATCGCAGCGGCGCTGCCGCTGCTGGCCTGGGTGGCGCTTTTTCACACCGCCGACGCCGCGCAGGCGGTGGCCTCCTTCGTGCTGCGCGCCTACCGCATCGCCACCTTGCCGATGTTCATCTTTGCCTTCTCGCTGTGGGGCGTGGGCCTCGGCGGCGGCTACCTGCTGGCCTTCGACATCACCGGCTTGACGCCGCCGGCCATGGTCGGCGCGCGCGGCTTCTGGGTGGCATCGACCACCGGACTGGTGTTGGCCGCGTTGCTGCTCAGCGGCCTGCTGCTGCGCGTGCTGCGAAGCCAGATACAACGCGAGGCTGCCGAGCGCGCTACGGCCCCGGCGTGAAGCGCAGGCCCGCCGCGGCCAGCGCCGGCACGGCCTCGATGCCCAGCCCCGCCGCCGGCGAGACGATGCCGAAATGCGGCGTGCGGCCGAGCGTGCCGTCGGCCAGACCGAGCGCCGCGCACACCGCCATCTCCGGCGTCGAGCGATAGCCGGGGTGGCCCTGCGCGGTGATCCGGCCACGAAAGCGCGCGCCACTGGCGCCGCGCGCAAAGACTTCGAGCTCGTAGCCGATGGCGTCGAGCGTCTTCTCACGCGGCCCTTGCCCCGGCTTCGGCGACAGGCGTTCGAGCCATTGGCCGAGCAGCGCACGCTGGAACTGCAGCGGCCCGGCCACGCTGGCGCCCAGATGCGCCAACGGCACCGTCATGGCCGCGGCCGTGCCCCATTGCAGCGCCCGCGACGCGCGCTCGGGCAACAAGCCGCTGCCCGGCAGCAGTTTGCCCATGTGCATGCCCTCGTGGTAGCTGAAGGCCGGGTCGAACAGGCCGGGGTCGTCCATCAGCGCCACACCCCGCAGCACCACCGGCGGGTTGATGAAAGGCCCGGGCAGCGTCGGCGCCAGCACGGCGCCGGCATCGGCGTCATAGCACGGCACCCAGCGCAACGCGTTGCGTTCGGCCACGGCCGCGGCATCGGGCGCATCCGGGGGCAGCAGGCAGGCCATGTTGCGCAGACAGTCGCTATGGTCGTGCGCCAGCAACTCGCGCATCGTCGCCGCACTGCCACCGCTCACCAGGTCCCGCGGCCGCGTGATCGGCCGACCGGTGATGCTGACCACGATCTTCACGCTGGCGCAGGCTTCGCCACATTGCCGGCGCAGCTGCGTCGCGGCCCACAGGTTGGCCAGGTCGAAGGGCAGCGCCTCGTAGCCGGCACAGGGCATGACCTTTACGCGCGCGGCCTGCGCGGCATCGTGCTGCTCGCGCACCAGGCGTTGCATCCAGAAAGTCTCACCCGTGAGGTCGAGGTAATGCGTGCCGGCCGCGATGCAGGCCGCCACCACGGCGTCGCCGCTGGCGTGGTACGGGCCGGCCAGGTTGAACAGCACCTTGGCCCGGCGCGCCATCGCCGCCAGCGCGTCGGCATCGTTCGCGTCGGCGACGATGATTTCAGGCTGGCGCGCCGTCGCCGGCACGAGTTCGCCGACCAGTGCGCGCAGCTTGTCGATGCTGCGTCCGGCCACGGCCCAGCGCGCCTCGGGCCGCTGGCGCAGCACCGCGCGCACCGCCTGGCGGCCGGTGTAGCCGGTGGCGCCGAACAGGATCAGGTCGAGCGCCTTGCCGCGCGCGGCGTGACGGCGTGGCGCGGGCACCTTGCGCGTGGCCGGCGCATTGGCGAGGGACTTCTTGATTGCGGTCTTGCGGGTCACCATCGGGATAAGGCACGGGTTCGTGGAAGCGCCAAGCTTAAGCGCTGGGCAGGCTCAGCTTGAAGCAGCTGCCACCGCCCTCGCGCGGCTCGCAGCGCACGCTGCCACCATGGCGCTCGGCGATCTGGCGCACCAGCGACAGGCCCAGGCCGACACCCCCCTCGCGTTCGGCATGCCCGGGCAGGCGGAAGTAGGCTTCGAAGACACGCTCGCGCAGCGCCTCGGGCACGCCAGGTCCACGATCACACACGCTCAGCACGGCGCCACCGGCATCACGCCGCAAGCTCAGGTCGATTTCGCCCGCACCGTAGCGTCGCGCGTTTTCCAGCAGGTTGCGCAGCGCGCGGCGCAGCAGTCGTTCGTCGCCAGGCACGATGATCGATTCACCTTCCACGCGTACCTGAAATCGCGCGCCCTCCTCCGCCGCCAGCGCCAGCAGGTCGACCGCGTCATGGGGCAGATCGGCGCGCTGCGCGTCGAGCCGGCTGGCCAGCAGCACCTCTTCGACCAGCGCGTCGAGCTCGGCGATGTTGGCGTGGATCTCGCGCTGCAAGGTTTCACGTTGCGCCGCGGGTGCGTCGTCGATCATCGACACCGCCATCTTCAGCCGCGCCAGCGGCGAGCGCAGTTCGTGGCTGGCATTGGCGAGCAGCGCCTGATGCGAGTGCAGCAACGCCTCGATACGCGCCGCCGCGCGGTTGAAACTCGCGCCCAGTGCAGCCACCTCGTCACGCCCGTCCTCAGCCACGCGCTGGTCCAGCGCACCGGCGCCAAAAGCCTCGACGCCTTGCTTCAAGGCTTCGAGTCGGCGTGTCAGGCGCCGCACCACCGGCCAGGCGCCACCAGCAATGGCCGCGAACAGCACCAGCAACAACAGCGCCAGGCCCAGGCCGCCGGGCCAGGGCATGCCGGGCCACCAGGGCAGCGCCGCATGCGGCGGGTTGCCAGCATCATGCATCGGGCCATGCCGCGGCCCCGCGGCGCCGGCGCGCGGCGCGCGCATGACCCACAGCGTTCGCCCGTCGTCCAGGCGGATCGCCAGCGGGCGGCGCGGGCCCTGCGGCGCCATGCCCTCACGCTGCAGATAGGAGACGGAAGCGCCGATGCGGCGGCCGGCCGCGTCGTCCAGCGCCAGTGGCAGGCGCAGGCGTATTGACCAGTCTTCCAGTGCGGCGGCCTGTTCGGCCGGCGGCATGGCGGCGCCAGGCAGCGAGCGCTGCAGGAGTTCGCCCCAGGCGGCTCCGCGCTCCTGCACGGAAGCGACAAAACGCTCGCGCTCCTGGGCCAAGTGGCGCTGCACCAGCCAGCCAGAAGCCAGCGCGAACAGCGCCAGCGACAGCAGCACGGTCAGGTAGATGCGCAGGTACAGCGAACGCATGTCAGCCGAGCCCGTCCTGCGATCTGGCGAAGACATAACCCGCGCCACGCACGGTCAGCACGCGCTGCGGCGCCTTCGGGTCGTCCTCGATGACGGCGCGGATGCGCGAGATGTGCACGTCGATGCTGCGGTCGAAGGCTTCCATCGGGTGGCCGCGCAACGCATCCATGATCTGGTCGCGCGACAGCACCCGACCGGGGCTGCGCGCCAGCACCACCAGCAGTTCGAACTGGTGGCCGGTGAGGTCGCATACCTGTCCGTCCAGCCTGGCCTGGCGCGCGCCGAGATCGATATGCAGGCGGCCGAAGCGCAGCAGCTCGCCGGGCTCGGCATCGGGCGCGGCGCGGCGCAGCAGCGCCTTCACGCGCGCCAGCAGCTCGCGGGGCTCGAAGGGCTTGGGCAGGTAGTCGTCGGCGCCGATCTCCAGACCGACGATGCGGTCCATGGCTTCGCCGCGCGCCGTCAGCATCAGCAGCGGCAGGCGGCGCCAGCGCGCGTCGGCCCGCAGCTCGCGCGTCAGCTCGAGCCCATCGCCGTCGGGCAACATCAGGTCGAGCAGCAGCGCGTCATAGTCGTCGCGCGCCAGCCGCTCACGCCCGGCGGCGAGCGAGCCAGCCGTGTCCACCTCGAAGCCATGGCCGCGCAGGTAGTCGCCGACCATCGCGCTCAACCGCGCATCGTCGTCGATCAGCAGCAGGCGCGGATTCACCGGCAAGGGACGCGGCCCGGGTCCGGCTCAGCTCTTCGGCGCGTCGACGGCCCGGCGCTCCTGGTAGTGGCGGCGCATCATCTCGCCGCGCTGCGACATGTAGCTCGCCATCTGCGCGCGCTGCTCGGGCGTGAGTACGCGGCTGATCTCCAGCATCGATGCGGTCAAACGCTTGCTGGCGTCATCGGCCAGCGCCATCTGCTTCTGGCGCAGCGCCTCGAGGGCATTGGCGTCCACCGTCGGCTGCGTGAACAGCGCCATCGCCTGCTCGCGCATCTCCCGCCGGGCCTCGCGCTGCGCCTGCCGTTCGGTGGCATTGCGGTCGATGATCTGCTGGACCTGCGCGCGCTGCTCGGGGCTGGCGTTCACGCGTTCGAGCAAACGCGGCAGCATGCCCCCCATCAGCGGGCCGTCGCCCATGGCGTGGTGGCCGCCGCCCGGCGCGGCCAGGGCATTCACGGCAAAGGCGCTGGCCAGCGCCAGCGCGAGGGTGGCGGCAAAGCGGCGCACCGGGCTGGAGATTGGGGTCATGAGGGTTCCTTCGATCGGGTTGGCGACGTACATGATCTTGCGCGGCCCCCGTGTCCGGCAAGTGCGCGCTGCGTAAAGTAGTGTGAAGCCCAAGCGGCGAGGCTCACGCCATGAGCCTCGCCGAGGGCATTCTGGCGCATCCGTCCACACCCCGGCGCCTAGACTCGCCAACCCGTCCCGCATGCTGCACATCCACTTCTCCCACCGCCTGGAAACGCTGCGTTCGCTGCTGCTGCAGCGGCTGTGCGACAGTCGGCCGGGCGTATTCGAAGCCGAACAGCTGATCGTGCCGCATGCTGCAATGCGACGATGGCTCAGCCTGGCCATCGCCGACGCGCAAGGCATCTGCGCCAATGTGCAGTTTCACTTCCTGGCGCAATGGCTGTGGCGCCAGATCGGCCGGCTCGTGCCCGGCGTGGCCGACGACTCGCCCTATGCCGCGCAGCAGCTGGCCTGGCGCGTGCATGGCATCTTCGGTAACGCCGCCTTCGTGGCGCGGCACCCGCGGCTCGCCGCCTACTTGGCCGATGCCGACGAGCTGATGCGCTACGAGCTGGCCGGCCACGTCGCCACCGTGCTGGAGCATTACGTCACCTACCGGGCCGAGTGGCTGCGTGCCTGGCGCGGGGGCCGGCAGGTCGACCTGGGCCCCGACGAGGCCTGGCAGGCCGCGCTGTGGCAACGCATCGACGGCGAACTGGGCATGCATGCGCTGCACCCGGCGCGGGCCTTCGTCGACGCCTTGCAGGCTGGTGGCACGGCGCTGGCGCGCGAGGTTGGGCTGCCGGCTAGCGCACATGTCTTCGCGCTGCCCGGCATGCCGCCCTTGCACCTGCAACTGCTGCAGCAATTGGCGCCGTGGGTCGAGCTGCACCTGTACGTGCTCAACCCCTGCCGCGAATACTGGTTCGAGCTGGTCGACCGGCGGCGCCTGAGCCACCTCGCCGTGCAGGGCCGCGATGCCGGGCATGAAGAAGGCAACCGGCTGCTGGCCTCCTGGGGAAAGGCGACGCAGGCGCAGGTCGAGGCGCTGGTCGAGCTGTGCGACGAATCGGCCGAGGACGATGGCCTTTTCGAGCTGGCGCCGGGCCGCAGCCTGCTGCGCCGCGTGCAGAACGCGGTGCTCGAACTGCAGCCGATCGAACCGGGCTCGATGCCGCTGGCCGACGGCGACCGCAGCATCGAGATGCATGTCTGTCATTCCTTGACGCGCGAGCTCGAGGTGCTGCAGGACCACCTGCTCGGCCTGTTCGCCGCGGACAGCAGCCTGTCGCCAGCCGACATCCTGGTCGTGACGCCCGACCTGGACCGTGCCGCGCCGTTGATCGACACCGTCTTCGGCACTGCGCCGAAGGAACGCGCCCTGCCCTATGCCATCGCCGGGCGTTCGCGCAGTGGGCAGAACCGGCCGGCGCGTGCGCTGCTGGCCTTGCTGGCACTGGCGTCATCACGCTGCACCGCCAGCGATGTGTTCGCCGCGCTGCAACAGCCGATCGTGGCGCGCCGCTTCGCGCTGGACGACGATGCACTGGTGCAGGTGCATGCCTGGCTGCGCGAGGCCGGTTTTCATTGGGCAATGGATGCCGAGCACCGCGCCGGCTTCGGCTTGCCGGCCACGCCGCGGCACACGCTGGACGATGCGCTGCAACGGCTGTTCCTGGGCCATGCATTGCCCGCGGCGGCCAGTGAGCCCTTCGCAGACCTGCTCGGCGCGGGCGATGCCGAAGGCTCGCGTGCGCTGGCGCTGGGCGCCTTCTGGCGCTTCGCCACTGGGCTGCAGCGGCTGCAGCGCGAGCTGCAGCGGCCGCAGCGGCCCGAGGCCTGGGCGGCGGCGCTGTTCGCGGCCATCGACGACTTCAGCGAGGCTGCCGGCGACGAGCTCGATGAACTGAGCGAGCTGCAGGACACGATCCGCCGCCTGGCCGAGGACATGCGCGGCGGCGGCGTCGACGCGGCGCTGCCGCTGGACGTGGTGCGCGCGGCGCTGCAGAAGCAGCTCGACGACCCGGCGCGCAGCGGCGCGGCCGGCGGCAGCGTGAGCTTTGCTTCGATGAGCAGCCACCGCGGCCTGCCCTACGCCGTGGTGTGCATCATCGGCCTGAACGACGGCGCCTTTCCCAGCACCACGCCGCCGGCGGAGTTCGACTTGATCGCGCTGCACCCGCGGCGCGGCGACCGGCAGCGCCGACTCGACGAACGTGGCCTGATGCTCGATCTGCTGCTCGCCGCGCGCCAAAGCCTCTACTTGAGCCACACCGGACGCAGCGTGCGCGACAACGCGCCGTTGCCGCCGTCAGTGCTGCTCGCCGAACTGCTCGACCTGCTGCTGCCGGCCGTCGCCACCGATCCGCAGTCGGCCACGGCGCTGCAGGCCGCGCACGCGCGGCTGGTGGTGGAACATCCGCTGCAGCCCTTCGCGCGCGAATGTTTCGGGGTCGACGGCGATGCGCGGCTGCGTAGCCATGACAGCGAACTCGCCGACGCACTGCGCACCACCCTTGCCCAGCAGCGCGCAGCGCCTGCCGCGACGATCGACGGCGAGAGCGACGACGAAGCCGATGACGCGGACGACACCGCCGACGAAAGCACGGTCTGGATGCCGCAGGGCCCGTTTTTCGCTGCACCGCTGCCGCCGCCCGAGGCCGCCTGGCGCCGGGTCTCGCTGTCGCAGTTGACCGAGTTCTTCCGCAACCCGGCGCGCTACCTGCTGCGCCGCCGCCTGGGCATCGAACTGCCGCGCGATGCCGAAGCGCTGGTGGACGAAGAGCCCTTCGTCTCGGATGGACTGGCACAGTCTGCACTGGCGCGCCGCTTGTTGCCGGCGGTTCTGCAGGGCACCGACCCGGACCGTCTGTACGCCCTGGCCCGCGCCGGCATCGAATGGCCCGACGGCCACATCGGCGCGCGGCAACTACGGCACGAACTCGCCGCGCTGCAGCAGTTCGGCGCGAGGGTCAGCGCGGCCACCGCCGAAGCCTGCCTGCCGCCACAAGCCCACACGATCGATCTGGACCTTGACGGCGAAGCCTGGTCGCTGCAGGCCGCCTTCGCGGACCTGCGGCCCTCGGGCCTGCTGCGCTGGCGTTATGGCGACAGCCGTGCCGGCGACTATCTCGAAGCCTGGCTGTCACATCTGGCGCTGTGCGCGGCCGCGAGCCCTGCGGCCGCGACGCGCACGCGCTGGCTGTCGGCCGACGGCGAGTTCGCGTTCGATGCCACCGACGACGCCAGGCAGCAGCTTGGCGCCTTGCTGCGGCTGTACCGCCAGGGACTGCGCGCAGCGCTTCATTTCTATCCGCGCGCGGCGTGGAAGTTCGTGCTGCACGGACGCAGCCAGGCGCTTGCGGCGTGGCATGCGTCGGCGGATCGACCTTTCGGCGAAGAACGGGATCCGGCCTACAAGCTGGCCCTGCGCGGGCTGAACGAGCCGCTGGACGAAGCCTTCGAAACGCTGGCCACCACGGTCTTCGGACCGCTGCGCGAGCAGCTGGTCGACGCGCGGGTGAAACGGTGACGATGCCTGCCTTCGACCTGTTGGACTGCGAGCTGCACGGCACGCAGCTGATCGAAGCCTCGGCCGGCACGGGCAAGACCTGGACGCTGTGCGGGCTGTACCTGCGCCTGCTGCTGGAACGCGGGCTGGATGTGCAGCAGATCCTGGTCGTGACCTTCACCCATGCCGCCACCGCCGAGCTGCGCGAGCGCATTCGCTCGCGCATAGCCGAAACCCTGGCACAACTGCGTGGCCACACGCCGGCCGGCGCCGACCCCTTCGTCGGCACGCTGCTGCAGCGCTTGCGCACACAGCCCGGTCTGGCCGAAGCCGACATGGCACTGCGCCTGGACCTGGCGCTGGAGAGCTTCGACGAGGCCACGATCTTCACGATCCACGGCTTCTGCCAGCGCGCGCTGGGCGACATGCCCTTTGCCACCGGCATGCCGATGGACTCCACACGGCTCACCGACGACAGCGAGATGCGGCTGACCGTGGTGCAGGACTTCTGGCGGCGTCACATCGCCGGCGGCAGCCTGTCGCCCGCACTGGTCGACCACCTGCTGGACAAGAAGGATGCGCCGCAAAGCCTGTCGAAGCTGCTCGGCCGCAGCCTTGCCAAGCCGCTGTCGCGCCCGCTCTGGCCCGAGGCGCTGGACGCGCCCATCGACCTGCCCGAGGCGGCACTCGCGGTGGCCCATACGGCGGCCAGCGACTGTTGGGCGACGCAGCGCACGGCCATCGTCGACATCGTCACCGAGGCCCTGCCCCGACTCAACGCCAACAGCTACAACGCCGAAAAGCTGCAGCAAGCCGCTGCCGAATGGGACGAATTGCTGGCCCATCCCGGGGACCCCGGCTCGCCCGCCGGCCTGGGCCGGCTCGATCTGTTGCGCAGCACGAAGCTGAAGGTGAAGAAGGGCCAGGCCGCACTGGCGCCGCACGAGTTCTTCGAGCTGGCCGATCAGTTGCTGGTGCTGCATGCGGCGCGCGACGAGGCGCTGGTGCTGCAGCGGCTGCGTCTGCTGCGTGAGCTGCTCGAGCAGGGCCCGGCAGCGTTGCGCAAGGCCAAGCGCGAACAGCGCGTGATCGCCTTCGACGACATGCTCGCGAACCTGCATCGAAGGCTGATCGGCCCCGACGGCGCGGCGCTCGCCACGGCCCTGCGCACGCGCCACGCGGCCGCACTGATCGACGAGTTCCAGGATACCGATCCGCTGCAGTACGCGATCTTCCGCGCGATCTACGCCAGCGGCGCGGCGCCGCTGTGCTTTGTCGGCGACCCGAAGCAGGCGATCTACAGCTTCCGCAATGCCGACCTGCACACCTACCTGCAGGCGCGCGACGAGGCCGGCAGCGCCAGCACGCTGACGCACAACCAGCGCGCGTCGGCCGGGCTGCTCGCCGCGCAGAACGCACTGTTCGGCATCAACCCGCAGGCGTTCATGCTGCCCGGGCTGGACTACCACCCGGTGGACCTGGGCCGCAAGCCGCGCGCGGACTTCGACGACCGCAGCGGCGCGGCGCGTGCGCCGCTGCAGCTGTGGCGCCTGCCGCGTGGCGCCGATGGCCAGCCACTGCCAAAGAAGCCGGCCATGCAAGCCGCGATGGAAGCCTGCGCGGGCGAGATCGCCCGGCTCATCGGCGCGGCGCGTGACGGCCGGATCGGCCTGGGCGGACGCGACTTCTCGGCCGGCGACATCGCGGTGCTGGTGCGCAGCCATGCACAGGGCGCGGCCATGCGCCGCGCGCTGGCACGCGCCGGCGTGGCCAGCGTCGAGCTGTCGCAGGCCAGCGTGTTCGACAGCCCCGAGGCGGCCGATCTGGAACGGCTGCTGGCGGCGATCCTCGAGCCGACGCGTGCGCCGCTGCTGCGCGCGGCGCTGGCCACCGAACTGATGGGGCTGGATGCCGCCGCGCTGCTCGCCGTGTCGAACGACGAAGCCATGCTGCTGGACTGCATCGCGCGCTTTGCCGGCTACCGCGACACCTGGCTGCGGCGCGGCGTGGGCTTGATGCTGCGCCGCTGGAACCGTGATGAGGGCGTGAGCGGCCGGCTGCTGGCCCTGCCCGATGGTGAGCGCCGCCTGACCAACCTGCGCCATTTGTCGGAGCTGCTGCACGAGGCCGCCGCGACGCATGCGGCACCCGAGGCCCTGCTGCGCTGGCTGCAGGCGCAGCGCAGCGATGCCGGGCACGATGATGCGACACAGCTGCGCCTGGAGTCCGATCGCGACCTGGTGCAGGTGGTGACAGTGCACAAGTCCAAGGGCCTGGAGTACCCGGTCGTCTTCTGCCCGCTGCTGTGGGACGGCCAGGGCAGCCGGTCGCGCGGCGGCGACGGACTCGAATACCACGACCCCATCGGCGATGCGGTGATCGACTTCAGGCCGCTGGACAAGACCGACAGGCAGGCCATCGACGAGCAGCTGCGGCTCGAGCGTGACGCCGAGACGATGCGCCTGATCTATGTGGCGCTGACGCGCGCGGTGCAGCGCTGCTACCTGGTGGTCGGCAGCTACCGGCGCAAGCACGGCAAGCACTGGAGCAGCACGGAAAGCTGCCGCGCACGGCTGAACTGGCTGGTGGCGGGGGCCGGCCTGTCGCCGCCGCAGTGGACCGCGCACGATCAGGATCCGGCGGACATCGATGCCGCCTGGGCCGCGCTGGCGCAGCAGCGCCCCGGCCTGGTGGCGCTGGATGCGCTGCCGCAGGGCCCGCTCACGCCGCTGGCGCCGCCGGACCTGGACGCCGACCGGCTGGCCGCGCTGCCGCCGCCGGCGCGCATCCCGCGCGGCTGGTGGATCGGCAGCTACAGCAGCCTGGCCCACGGCACGCGGCACGAGGCCGCGGCGCTGGACCACGACCTGCGCGTGCCGGCAACAGCAGCGGCCGAATCGGACGCGATGCTCGATGCCGACGACATCCTGCGCTTTCCGCGCGGCGCCAGCGCCGGCGAATGCCTGCATGCGGTGTTCGAGCGCATCGACTTCGGCGACGCCGCGTCGTGGCCCGCGGCCGTGCAAGTGGCGCTGCAGCGCTTCGCGCGCGCGTTGCCCGGACAGGATGCGTCCACGGCCTGGCCGCAGATGCTGCTGCGCATGCTGCACGACGTGCTGCACACGACGCTGCCCGGCGGCGTGCGGCTGGCGCAGGTGCCGCCACAGCGTCGGCAGACGGAAATGGAGTTCCACCTGCCGGCACCCCGGCTCGACGCCGCGGACCTGAGCGCGTGGCTGCAGCACCAGGGCCTGGCCATGGCGCCGCTGGCCTTCGGCACATTGCAGGGTTATCTGCGCGGCTTCATCGACCTGGTCTTCGAGCACGGCGGGCGCCATTACGTACTCGACTGGAAGTCGAACCACCTGGGCGACAGCGTCGCCGACTATGGCCCCGATTCGCTGGCGCGCGCGATGCAGCAGCAGGGCTACCACCTGCAGGCGCAGCTGTATGCGCTGGCGCTGCACCGCCATCTGCAGCGGCGCGTGCCGGACTACCGGCACGACGACCATTTCGGCGGCGTGCTGTACCTGTTCGTGCGTGGTGTGCGCCCGGGCTGGACGCTGCCGGACGGTACGGCCGCGGGCGTGCATGCGCAACGGCCCTCGCTGCAGGCGCTCGAGCAACTGTCGTCGCTGCTGGCCGGCGAAAGGCTGTCCGCGTGAGCGATGACCTGCACGCGGACGCGACGGCCCTGGCCGAAGGCCTGGCCGCGCAGGTCGAGCGCTGGTCCGCAGCCCGAAGCGGCGATGCCGGGACGGCACGCCTGGCGGCACGCGCCGCCTTCGAACTCAGCCAGGCCATCGCCAACGGCCATGTGTGCCTGCGCCTGGCCGATCTGCAGCAGACCCTGGCCGCAGACGACAGCGCGACGCTGCGCCAGCGCCTGCTGGCCAGCGGCGTGGTCGGCACGCCGGCGACGCCCGGCACGATGCCGATGATCCTGGATGACGAAGGCCGGCTGTACCTGCACCGCCATTTCGACTACGAACTGCGGCTGGCACGCCGGCTGGTGGCCGCCAGCGACGCGCCACCTGCCGCCATCACCGCCGCGGCGCAGGCACGGCTACGCACGCTGTTCGACGACCGCACCGACGCCGCCGAATGGCAGCAGATCGCCGCGGCGCTGGCCCTTCGCCAGCGGCTGGTGGTCATCAGCGGCGGGCCGGGCACGGGCAAGACCAGTACGGTCGTGCGGTTGCTGGCCTGCCTGATCGAGCAGCAGCCCGACGCGCGCATCGCGCTCGCCGCGCCCACCGGCAAGGCCGCCGCGCGTTTGGGCGAGGCGCTGCGCCAGCATACGGCGGGCTTGCCGGCCGCGCTGCGCGAGCGGCTGCCGGCACAGGCGAGCACGGTGCACCGCCTGCTCGGCGCACACCCCCGCGGTTTCAAGCACCATGCCGGCCACCCTTTGGCGATCGACGTGCTGGTGGTCGACGAGGCCTCGATGCTCGACCTGGCGCTGGCCACGCGCCTGCTCGAGGCCGTGCCGGCCACGGCGCGCATCGTGCTGCTCGGCGACAAGGACCAGCTGGCTGCGGTGGAATCGGGCGCAGTGTTTGCCGAGCTCAGTGTCGACCCGACGCTGAGTGCCGCCTGCATTCAGGATCTGGCGACGCTGTGCGGCAAGGCAGCGCAGGCCATCGTGCCGCCTGCCGCCAGCCAAGCCAGCCCCCTTCGCGATGCGGTGCTGTGGTTCACGCGCAACTACCGCTTCAGTGCGGATTCCGGCATCGCCCGCGCCGCCGCCGACATCCGCCTCGGGCGCAGCACCGCGCTGCTGCAGTGGCTGCGCGAGCACGACGACGCATCGGTGCAATGGCTCGACGATGCCGGCAGCGCAGCCGGCCAGGCCACGCTGCGGCATATCGACGAGGGCTACGCCGCCTTCTTCGACTGCGTGCAGCGCGACGCGCGCGATGTGGCCGCCATCAGCGCGGCATTCGGGCGCTTTCGCGTGCTGTGCGCAACGCGCGACGGCCCGCGCGGCGTGATCGCGATGAACGCACGCCTGTCTCGCCAGGCCGGCGCCGCGGCGTCGCCCTGGTACATCGGCCGCCCGGTGATGGTGCTGCGCAACGACCCACTGCTGCAGCTCTTCAACGGCGACATAGGCATCGCGCTGCCCGATGCGCAGGGTGAGCTACAGGTCCACTTCGCCGCTGCCGACGGCAGCCACCGCGCCGTGGCGCCGGTGCGCTTGCCGGCCCACGAGACAGCCTATGCGATGACGGTGCACAAGGCGCAGGGCTCGGAGTTCGACAGCCTGTTGTTGCTCTTGCCCGATGCGCGCAGCCGCGTGCTCACGCGCGAATTGCTCTACACCGCGGTGACGCGCGCGCGGCAGCTTGTCGTGCTGGCCTCGGGCGCGCCGGCACTGGCCCGGGCGGTCGATACACCAGTGCAGCGCCATGCCGGATTGCTGGCACGATTGCGCGATGCGCAGGGGCCAAGGCAACAGGCCTGGTCCCGCTAACGGTCGGATTTGGGCGCCAAGGCCACCGATTCAAGTTGCAACAGCATGCGGCCGAAATAGCGGTAGCCGCCGGGCAAGGCTGCGCCACGGCGCGGCCCTGGACGGCAATCTCCTCATCGAAGCGCCGAGGCCCTGCTCATGTCTTCTGTCCTGCCGGTTGCCGGCGCGAGCCCGCTGGCTACGCCTGCGCCGATGCGCAGTGGCGGCTTCTTCGCGCACCACGGCATATGGGCGCCAGGCGTGCGGCTGTTTCGCAGCGTGCGCTTCGCTGCCAAGGCGGTGATCATCTCGCTGGCCTTCATGTTGCCTATGCTGGGCCTGCTGGGTTGGATGCTCAAGACACAGACGGACCAGGCACTGGCCGCGCGCATGGACGCCGCACGCCAGCAGGTGCAGATCGCCCACGGGCTGCTGCAATGGGCCCATGCGCAGCAGTCGACCTCGCTGTCGCGCGAACAGGCGCAGCAACTCGCGCAGCAGTCCCTGGCCGCGCTGCGCCATGACGGCGACGCGGACTTCTGGCTCGTCGACCTGCGCACGCGCGAGCTCGTGCCCACGGCCCGCGCGGCCGCACCATCGAAGCTGCACCCACTGCTGCCCGCCGCAGCCGCGACCCTCGTGCGCCGCGACGGCCAGGGCTTCGTCGGCTCGGCCGAATTGGCGCAGGCCGGCGCCGGCGCCGGCGCGCACGACATGCTGGCCTATGTACAGGGCTTCGAGCCCTGGGGCTGGGCCGTCGGTGCCGGCGTGCCCCATGGCGACACGCAATCGGTGTCGTGGCACCAGCTGGCTTGGATGGTGGGCATCGTGGCCTTCGCACAGCTGGTGGCCGGCTACCTGTTCCTGAGCTTCTATCGCGTGATGGACGGGGGCCTGCGCGAGACACGTCGCCACCTGCGTGCCATGACCGAGGGCGACCTGACCACCTCGCCTCGCGCCTGGGGCCGGGACGAGACCGCTCAGCTGATGCTGGAGCTCAGCCGCATGCAGGAATCGATGCGCAGCATGGTGCAGCGTGTGCGCAGCGCCAGCAGTGGCATCGTCATGGCCAGCGACGACATTGCCGAGGGCGCCGCCGACCTGTCGGCACGCACCGAGCATGCCGCCAGTGCCCTGGAACAGTCGGCAGCGTCGATGAAGCAGATCTCGGCCACGGTGAAGAGCGGCGCCGAACACACCGAAGAGGCCTCGCGCATGGCGCGCCACAATGCCGACATCGCCGCGGGTGGTGGACAGGTGATGCGCGAGGTGGTGGACACGATGGACGGCATCCGCGCGGCCTCGGCACGCATTTCCGAGATCGTCGGCACCATCGACGGCATCGCCTTCCAAACCAACATCCTGGCGCTGAACGCCGCCGTCGAGGCCGCACGCGCCGGCACGCAGGGCCGCGGTTTCGCGGTGGTCGCGAACGAGGTGCGCAGCCTGGCGCAACGCAGCGCCGAAGCCGCCAAGGAAATCAAGGCGCTGATCGGCGGCAGCGTGATGCAGGTGGAAAGCGGCACCGTCGTGGTACGCAAGGCCGGCACGGCGATGCAGGAGATCGTCGCAGCGTCGCAGCGCGTGAATGCACTGCTCGGCGAAGTGGCCACCGGCGCTCGCGAGCAGAGCCTGGGCATCGGCCAGGTCGGCCAGGCGGTGGCGGAGCTCGACCGCGTGACGCAGCAGAACGCCTCGCTGGTCGAGCAGACCGCGCATTCGGCGGCGGCGATGCGCGAACAGGCGCAGGCCCTGGCCGAAGAAGTGGCCTTCTTCAAGCTGCCGGCCGCGGGCGACTGAGCTTCGGCCACGGCGAGGCGCGGAGCGCTTGCCGCTATGCTGCGCCCATCTCGACTGCAGGCCCCTGGCGCATGAGCGAAGCAGCTTCGGCAATGCCACTCGACATCCTCATCGTCGGCGCCGGCTTTGCCGGCCTGTACATGTTGCACAAGGCGCGACGGCAAGGGCTGAATGCCCGCGTCATCGAAGCCGCGCCGAGCGTCGGCGGCACCTGGTACCACAACCGCTACCCCGGCGCGCGCGTGGACATCCAGAGCATGGAGTACTCGTACGGCTTCGACGAGGCGCTGCAGCAGGACTGGCACTGGAGCGAGCGCTATGCGTCCCAGCCCGAACTGCTGCGCTACGCCAACCATGTGGCCGATCGCTTCGCGCTGCGCGACGGCATCCAGTTGTGCACACGCATCGCGGCTGCGCATTTCGACGAGGAGCACAAGTGCTGGCAGGTACGCGCCGCCACTGGCGAGGCCTGGTCGGCGCGCTTCCTGGTGATGGCCAGCGGGCCGCTGTCGTCGCCGAACCGGCCCGACTTCGATGGGCTGCAGGACTTCAGCGGGCCGGTGATGCACACCGCCGACTGGCCGCACGAGCCGGTGGACTTCAGCGGCCAGCGCGTGGCCGTGGTCGGCACCGGTTCGTCGGCGGTGCAGGCCATCCCGCTGATCGCGCAGCAGGCACGCGAACTGATCGTGTTCCAGCGCACGGCGGCCTACGCCGCGCCAGCCCACAACGGGCCGCTCGACGCCGACTTCGAAGCCACGATCAAGCGCGATTACGCGGGTTTTCGTGCCCGCAACCGGCGCATGCATGGCGGCTTCAGCGCGGCGCTGCCGCCGAACCCGGTGTCCGCGTTGGCGGTCAGCGACGAAGAGCGCAAGTCAGCCTTCGAGTCGCGCTGGCGCATCGGAGGCTTCGCGCTGCTCGGCGCCTTCAACGACCTGCTGCTGAACGAGCGAAGCAATGCGCTGGCGGCGCAGTTCGTGCGCAACAAGATCGCCGCCATCGTCGAGGACCCGGCCACCGCGAGGCTGCTGCAACCCACGCACACCCTCGGCTGCAAGCGGCTGTGCGTCGACAGTGGCTACTACGCCACCTTCAACCGGCCCAACGTGCGGCTGGTGGACATCAGCACGCAGCCGATCGAGCGCTTCACGCCCACCGGGCTGAAGACCGGCGCGCGCGAGTTCGACTTCGACGCGCTGGTGCTGGCTACCGGCTTCGACGCGATGACCGGCACGCTGATGCGACTCGACCTGCGCGGCCGCGGCGGCCTGACGATCCAGCACAAGTGGCATGCCGGGCCGCTGAACTACCTGGGACTGGGCATCGCCGGTTTCCCGAACCTGTTCAACATCGCCGGGCCGGGCAGCACCTCGGCTTTCACCAACATCATCGTCGCCATCGAGCAACATGTGGACTGGATCGCGGAGTGCATCGCCCACCTGGATGCGCAGGGCCTGGCGACGATCGAGCCCAGCGAGGCGGCCGAGACGACCTGGACCGAGCATGTCAACGCCGCGGCGCGGCGCACCGTGTTCCTGAGCTGCAACTCCTGGTACCTGGGCGCCAACATCCCGGGCAAACCACGCATGTTCATGCCGCTGGCCAGCGGATTCCCGCAATACGCGCAGCGCTGCGCCGAGGTGGCGCGCAAGGGCTACGAGGGCTTCGTGCTGGCGTAGAGCAACGGCGCTCAGCCGCCAGTGCGCTTGACCTTGAAGCCCGCCTGCTGCAGCAGCGCCATCACGCGCTCGACATGCTCGCCCTGCACCTCGAGCACGCCGTCCTTGACCGTGCCACCCGCCCCGCAGGCGCCGCGCAGGCGCTTGCCGAGCGCGGCCAGCGTTTCGGCATCGAGCGCCAGGCCACGCACCAGCGTCACTGCCTTGCCGCCGCGCCCCTTGGTCTCGCGGCTGACGCGCACGATGCCGTCGCCGGGTGGGGCGGGCCCTGCGGCCTTGCACGCGCAGCGCGCGACGGGCTGCCGGCATTGCGGGCACATGCGCCCGAGCCCGGTGGCATAGACCAGGCCACCGGCGGCCGGGGCGCGCCGGTTCATCGCGTAGTCGGCCTCAAGGCGCTGGCCTCGCGTGCCAGCGCCTCGATCGCGTCCCAGTCGCCATTGGCCAGCGCGGCACCAGGCACCAGCCAGGAACCACCGACACAACCGACATTGGGCAGCGCCAGGTAGGCCGCAGCCGAACGGACGTCGATGCCGCCGGTGGGGCAGAACAGCACCTCGGGGAACGGCCCGGCCAGCGCCTTCAGCAGCTTCAGGCCGCCGGCCAGTTCGGCCGGAAACAGCTTCAGCGTGTCGAAGCCGGCGTCCAGCGCCGCGACCACGTCCGACGGCGTCATCACACCGGGAACGAAGGGTATAGAGCCACCCGCGGCAGCCAGCAACAAGCGCGGCGAAGCACCCGGGCTGAGCGCGAATGCGGCGCCGGCGTCGATCGCGGCCAGCAGGTCCTCGGGGCGCGTCACCGTGCCGACACCGACGCAGGCCTGCGGCACTGCCTGGCGAATGGCCCGCACGGCCTGCAGCGCCACGGGCGTGCGCAGCGTGATTTCGAGTGTGCGGAGGCCGCCGGCGACCAGCGCTCGCCCCAGCGGCACAGCGTGTTCAAGCCGCTCGAGGACGATGACCGGCATCACCGGCGACAGGCCGAGCAGCTGTCGCGCGTTCATGGTGTGGGTCCGCAAGCGGCCCTTGGTCCCAGAGGCAGCGGCGGCTTGTCCGGCGGAGAGGGTGGGATTCGAACCCACGGTACGGGGTTACCGTACGCCTGATTTCGAGTCAGGTACATTCGACCACTCTGCCACCTCTCCAGGTTCGATCTGCGTGGGTCGAAATCGAAAGGCGGCATTGTAGTGCAGCGCCATCAAGCCAAGGTGCGCAGCGTCAGCGGCGCCAGCCGCACGTCGCTCAGCACCGTCGTCCAGCACTGCCCTGGCAGCAACGGCCAGGCGTCGGTGATCGTGCCGGTGGTGACCACGTCACCCGGTGCGATGTGCCATGCGGGCGTGTGCAGCGCCATCGCATCCACCCACAGGCGCAACGCATTCAGCGGGCCGTCGAGCACGATCACGCCGCGCCCGCTCTCCTTGAGCTGATCATCGCAGGACAGCCCCAGTTGCAGCGCGGCCAGATCCTCGGCCAGCATGTCCCAACCTTGCACGCTGCGGCGCGGGCCGATGAAGAGCCGGCCATGCAAGGCGAAGTCGGCCACCGTGTCCGGCGCCGTGAAGCGCCAGTTGTCGAAATGCGTGTGCACGATCTCGAAGCCATGCGCCACCCAGTCCAGGCAGCCGCGCAGGGCCTCCAGATCCATGCCGGCGCGCGGTGTGGTTGCAAAACCGAACACCACTTCCGGTTCGAGCCGCGGCTGCGACAGCGGCGCCAGCGCGACCTGCGCCTCGGCGCCGTCGAGCAACTGCACGGTGCTGTCCCACACCGGGCCCCAGATCGGCGCATGCACGCCATAACGCTGCCAGATGCCGCGATTCGTGAAGCCGATCTTGTAGCCCAGCGGCTTTTCGCCGCGGGCGATGCGCAGCTGGCGCAGATGCTCGGCCACGCCGAAGGCTGCCGGCAGGTCGAAGCCGGCATCGTCGCGCGAAGGCAAAGGCAGCAGGCTGGCCGTGTCCAGCGCGCTCAGAAGTTGCTGCGCGAGTGTCATGGCCGCAGCGCCTCGACGCCGCCCATATATTGCTGCAGCACCTCGGGGATGGCCACGCTGCCGTCGGCGCGCTGGCCGTTTTCCAGCACGGCCACCAAGGCACGCCCGACCGCCAGGCCCGAGCCGTTGAGCGTGTGCACCAGCTCGGTCTTGCCTTGTGCGTTGCGGAAGCGTGCACCCATGCGCCGCGCCTGGAAGGCCTCGCAGTTGCTGCACGAACTGATCTCGCGATAGGCGTTCTGCCCCGGCAACCAGACCTCCAGGTCATAGGTCTTGGTGCTGCCGAAACCGAGGTCGCCGCTGCTCAGTGCCACCACGCGGTAGGGCAGTTGCAGCTTTTGCAGCACGGCTTCGGCGTGGCCGACCATCTGCTCGAGCGCCGCGTAGCTCTGCTCCGGATGCACCACCTGCACCATCTCGACCTTGTCGAACTGGTGCTGGCGGATCATGCCGCGCGTGTCACGCCCGGCACTACCGGCCTCGGAGCGGAAACACGGGCTGTGCGCGGTGAGCTTGATCGGCAGCGCGGTGGCATCGAGGATCTGCTCGCGCACGCTGTTGGTCAGCGAGATCTCGCTGGTCGAGATCAGGTACTGCTCGGCCTGCTCCTCGCTGCCGCCACGCAGCACCCAGAACATGTCTTCCTTGAACTTCGGCAGCTGACCCGTGCCCTCGAGGATTTCACGGTTGACGATGTAGGGCGTGTAGCACTCGGTGTAGCCATGCTCATTGGTCTGCACGTCCAGCATGAACTGCGCCAATGCGCGGTGCAGCCTTGCCATGCCGCCGCGCAGGAAGGTGAAGCGCGCGCCGCTCAGGCGCGCGCCAGTGTCGAAATCCATGCCCAGCGGCGCACCCAGCTCGACATGGTCGCGCGGCGTGAATTCGAAGTCACGCGGCGCGCCCCAGCGCCGCACCTCGACGTTCGCGCTTTCGTCGGCGCCCAGCGGCACGCTGTCGTGCGGCAGGTTGGGCAGGCCCATCAGCACGGTGTTGAGCTCGGCCTGGATATGCTCGAGCACCGCCGCGCCCTCTTTCAGCTGCTCGCCGATCTGCGCCACCTCGGCCATCGCCGCGGCGATGCCCTCACCGTCCTCGCCCTTGGCCTTGAGCTGGCCGATCCGCTTGCTCTGCGCATTGCGGCCGGCCTGCAGCTCTTCGACGCGCGTCTGCAGCGATTTGCGCTCGGCCTCGAGCGCGCTGAAGCGCGCCACGTCCAGAAAGGGCTGCGGCGTCTTGCGCATCTTCAGCCGCGTGACCACGGCGTCCAGGTCGCGGCGCATCAGGTTGATGTCGAGCATGGAGGACTTTCGCGAAAGGACCGGC
>JAHECC010000178.1 GCA_024641965.1 Rubrivivax sp. | reverse complement strand
AACGCACTGAGCAACAAGTAGCGCTGCCTACAATCGCCCCGAGCGGGCCGTTAGCTCAGTTGGTTAGAGCAGAGGACTCATAATCCTTTGGTCGTTGGTTCAAGTCCAACACGGCCTACCAACAAATTCAACGGCTTGGCAGCGATGCTGGGCCGTTTGTCTTTGCTGATCGTGACAAGAACGTGACGCGCTATGTCACGTTCAAGCACGCGCCGTCTCGATGTACGAGAAGCAGCAACCATCAGGTTCTCGGTGGCGAACTTGGCATGGCGGTCGACCATGGGCCGCGACTTCCAGCCGCCCAGGTCCTTCAGCTCGTCTGTGAACCGGTCGCTGCCGACATGAAACACGCGCATGACCGGCAGCCGTCCATGCGCTGGATTCAGGTCGAGCGCAATAGCCGAGCGGCGTCGAGCGCGAAGTAGCTCAGCACACCGTCGGCACCGGCGCGCTTGAAGGCCAGCAAGGCCTCCATCATCACTGCATCGTGATCGAGCCAGCCGTTGGCGGCGGCCGCCTTGAGCATGGCGTATTCGCCGCTCACCTGGTAGGCGAAGGTCGGCACACGGAATTCGTCCTTCACCCGGCGCACGATGTCCAGGTAGGGCATGCCGGGCTTGACCATCACCATGTCGGCGCCTTCGGCCAGGTCGAGCGCCACCTCGCGCAGCGCCTCGTCGCTGTTGCCGTTGTCCATCTGGTAAACCTTCTTGTCGCTCTTGCCCAGGTTCTTGGCCGAACCCACCGCGTCGCGGAACGGGCCGTAGAAGGCGCTGGCGTACTTGGCGCTGTAGGCCATGATGCGTGTGTGGATCTGGCCGGATGCCTCGAGCGCCGTGCGGATGGCGCCGATCCTGCCGTCCATCATGTCGCTCGGCGCGACGATGTCCACGCCGGCTTCGGCCTGCACCAGCGCCTGCTGCGTAAGCACCGCCACGGTGCTGTCGTTGACGATGTAGCCGCTGTCGTCGAGCAGGCCGTCCTGGCCATGGCTGGTGAAGGGGTCGAGCGCGACATCGGTCAACAGCCCGAGTTCCGGGAAGCGCTTCTTCAGCTCACGCACAGCGCGCGGCACCAGGCCGTCGGCATTGGTGGCCTCGCGCCCGTCTGGGGTCTTCAGCGCCGGGTCGATCACCGGGAACAACGCCATCACCGGGATGCCGAGCGCGACACATTCTTCGGCCACTGCGTACAGTCGGTCGACACTGCGGCGCTGCACGCCCGGCATGCTGGGCACGTCCTGGGCCTGTTGCTCGCCGTCGAGCACGAACACCGGCAGGATCAGGTCCTGCGGGCCCAGACGGTGCTCGCGCACCAAGGCGCGGGTGAATGCATCGCGGCGCAGGCGGCGTGGGCGACTGGTCGGGAAGGGTGGGGGAGTGAACAAGCTCTTGTCCTCGGGAAGTGCTGCGATTCGCGGCGGCGCGGTGTCCCGAAAATGGGGCCGATTTGCTCGGGAAAGTGCTCACTTGAGGCTGCTTTTCCCTCTGCTAGAGTCGAAATCGAATGATAGCCGCAAGGTGGTCGTTCCCTGCTTTCCTCCCTGAGCAGGCGCCTTAGCGTGATGACAGCGATAAGGCTTCCCGGCCCCGGCCTTCGTGCCGGGGCCCCTTTTTTGTAAGCCCGAATACGCCCACGATAATCGCCGCATGAGCAGCGGCTATCTCTGGATCAAGTCCTTCCATATCGTTTTTGTCGCCAGCTGGTTTGCTGGCCTGTTCTATCTGCCGCGTTTCTTCGTGAACCTGGCGACGGTGCCGGGCGACAGCCATGCCGAGCGCGAGCGGCTGCTGCTGATGGCGCGCCGGCTGTACCGCTTCTGCAGCCTGCTGATGCTGCCGGCGGTGGGACTTGGTCTGATTCTCTGGCTCGGGTATGGCGTCGGGCTGGGCATGGGCCAGGGCTGGATGCATGCCAAGCTGCTGCTGGTGCTGTTGGTGCTGGGCTACCACCATGCCTGCCGGCGTTTGCTGCGCAGCTTCGAGCAACTCGCCAACCAGCGCAGTGAGCGCTGGTATCGCGTGTTCAACGAGTGCTCGGTGCTGCTGTTCATCGCCATCGTGCTGCTGGTGGTCATCAAGCCCTTCTAGTGATTCTGTCCACGCGCCAGCCCAGCTCGGCCGCCCCGCTGGTGCTGGTGTATGCGGCACTGGTGCTGTATGCCAGTCTGTATCCGTTCTCGGGCTGGCGCTGGCCTCCGGGCCCGTCGGTGGGCGCGCTGCTCGCGTTGCCCTGGCCGCCTTGGCGCGACCCCTTCGATGTGTCCGCCAACGTGCTCGGCTACATGCCCTTGGGTGCCTTGCTGTACGTTGCCCAAGTACGTGCCGGGCGCTCGCTGTGGCCTGCTGCGCTGATGGCGGTGCTGGCGCCGGCGCTGCTGTCCTACGCCACCGAAGTGACGCAGCAGTTCCTGCCGCGCCGCGTGCCTTCGCTGGTCGATTGGTCGCTGAACGTCGCGGGCGCGGCGGCCGGCGCAGCGGGGGCTGCGCTGATGCAAGGGCTCGGCCTGCTGCAGCGCTGGCAGGTCGTGCGTGAACGCTGGTTTGTGCGCGACAGCGCCGGCGGCTTGAGCCTGCTGGCGCTGTGGCCCGTCGCGCTGCTGTTCCCGACGCCGGTCCCGCTTGGCCTGGGCCACGTGGGCCAGCATTTGCGCGCGGCGCTGACGTCGTTGTTCGAGGACGCGCCCTGGGCCAGCGGGCTGCATGCGCTGCTGCAGGGCACGGAGGCTCTGGCGACGCCGTTGTCGCCCTTGTCGGAAGCCCTGGCGCAGATGTTCGGCCTGATGGCCCCCTGCCTGGTGGCGATGAGCGTGGTGCGCCGGGGTTGGCGTCGCGCCGCGATGGTGCTGGGGCTGCTGGCCGTGGGCCTGGGCACGACCACACTGTCCACCGCGCTGGGCTTCGGGCCTGCGCACGCGCTGGCCTGGATCACGCCGTGGAGCCTGCCCGCGCTGGCGCTGGGCACCCTGCTGGCGCTGGCCAGTGCGTGGCTCGACCTGCGCCTTTCGGCCGGACTGGGGCTCGCCGTATTGGGAGCGCTGGTGGTGCTGGTCGGCCAGGCACCGGCCGATCCGTATTTCGTCGAAAGCCTGCAGGCCTGGGAGCAGGGTCGCTTCATCCGCTTTCATGGGCTGGCGCTATGGATCGGCTGGTTGTGGCCCTACGCGGCGATGGCCTGGCTGCTGAGCCGGCTGGGCGCGCGCGCCGAAAAGTGACGACCCGGCCTCGGCCGACGTGCCGCGACGGCGGCTGCCTACAATTCGGCGCATGGGTTACTACCGGCATCACATCTTCTTCTGCCTGAACCAGCGCGACAACGCCGAGGCTTGCTGCGCGCAGCACGACCCACAGGCGGCGCTGGATCGTTGCAAGTCCCGCGTCAAGGCCGCAGGCCTGGCCGGACCGGGCGGTGTGCGCGTCAACAAGGCCGGCTGCCTGGACCGCTGCGCGGGTGGCCCGGTGGCCGTGGTCTACCCCGAGGCGGTCTGGTACACCTATGTGGATCAGCAGGACATCGATGAGATCGTCGATGTGCACCTGAACGGCGGCAAGGTGGTCGAACGGCTGTTGCTGCCGCCGGAGGTGGGCCGCTGACGGCCCGACATGAACGCGCAGACTCAAAGGCTCAGCGTCGCCGGCCCCAGCGGGGCCATCGAATGTGCGGTTGACGCGCCAGCGGGCGCGCCGCGCGGCGTGGCCGTGCTGTGCCATCCGCATCCGCAGCACGGCGGCACGATGGACAACAAGGTGGTGCAGACGCTGGCGCGCGCGTTCACACAGCTGGGTTACACCGCGGTGCGCTTCAACTTCCGTGGCGTGGGCAAATCGGCCGGCGCCTGGTCGAAGGGCGTCGGCGAAATCGACGATGCGCTGGCGGTCGTGGGCCACTTTCGCGTGCCTGCACAGCCATTGGTGCTGGGCGGCTTCTCCTTTGGCGGCTACGTGGCCGGCCATGCCGCCGTACGCCTGAGCGCGGCGGGTGCGGCCGAAGCGGTGGCGATCGAGCGCCTGGTGCTGATCGCACCCGCGGTCAGCCGCTTCGACCTGGGTCCGGTGCCGCCGGACACGCTGGTGATTCACGGTGAGGTCGATGACGTGGTGCCGCTGGCGGCGGTGTTCGACTGGGCGCGGCCGACCGCCCTGCCGGTGACGGTGATCCCCGGCGCCGGACACTTCTTTCATGGGCAGCTGGCGCTGCTCAAATCCCTGGTGGTCGGCGCCTGGCACCGCTAGCGCGCATCCACCTGCAACCTGATGTTGAATCCGACGATGAAAAGACTCCTGATCCTTTGCCTGGCCGCGGCCACTTCGCTGAGTGCCTGGTCGCAATTGCCGCAACCGCCAGAGATTGCGGCACGCAGCTACGTCCTGTTCGACCTGAGCAGCAAGCAGGTGCTGGCAGAGCGTGATGCCGATGCACAGGCCGACCCGGCGTCGCTGACCAAGTTGATGACGGCCTACTTGGTGTTCGCCGCCATCCGCGACAAGAAGCTCACGCTGGAACAGACGCTGCCGGTGTCCAAGCTCGCCTGGGACGAGCGCAAGGCAGGGGGCTCGCTGATGTTCGTCGACACGACGATGACACCGAAGGTCGACGAATTGCTCAAGGGCATGATCGTGCAAAGCGGCAACGACGCATCGGTGGTGCTGGCCGAGGGCGTCGGCGGCAGCGTCGATGTCTTCGTCGACATGATGAACAAGCAGGCGCAGGCCTGGGGGCTGAAGAACACGCAGTTCCGCAACGTCACGGGTCTGACCGAAGCCGGCCACTACGCCTCGCCGCGCGACATCGCCGTGGTGGCGTCGAAGATCATCACGGACTTCCCGGACTTTTATACCTACTACTCGATCCGGCAGTACAGCTACAACCGCATCAAGCAGGACAACCGCAATCTGCTGCTGGGCCGCGACCCGACCGTCGATGGCATGAAGACCGGCTACACCGATGCGGCGGGTTATTGCCTGGTGGCCAGCGCGGTGCGCGACATGCCGAACGGCAAGCGCCGACTGGTCAGTGTGGTCATGGGTACAGCCTCGCGCGAGGCGCGCGCCAGCGAAAGCCAGAAGCTGCTGAACTGGGGTTTCCAGGCCTGGGATTCGGTGCGCCTGTTCGAGGCCGACAAGGCCGTGATCAGCGTGCCGGTGTGGAAAGGACAGAGCCCCGAAGCGAAGCTGGGCGCTGCCGCAACGCTGTATGTCAGCGTGCCCAAGGGCGAGGGCGACAAGCTGAAGACGCAGATAGAGCGCACCGATCCCTTGCTGGCACCGCTGGCCAAGGGCCAGCAGGTCGGTACGATCAAGGTCGGCACTGCCGGTGGCTCACCTGTCACGAGCGTGCCACTGGTGGTCCTGGAGCCGGTGCCATTGGCCGGGCTGCTCAGCCGCACCTGGGACGCATTGCGTCTGTGGATCAAGTAAGCTCGACAGCCGATGCCTGAAGGGACGCCCATGCACAGCCCATTGCCCGATACGCCCTGCTACCTGAACGGCGAGTACACGCGCGTGTGCGACGCCAAGGTGTCTGTGCTGGACCGTGGTTTCATCTTCGGCGACGGCGTCTACGAGGTGGTGCCGGTGTACGCGCAGCGGCTGTTCCGCTTCGATGAGCACATGGCGCGCCTGCAGCGTGGACTGGGCAAGACGCGCATCGCCAACCCGCATGAGCGGGACGGCTGGCTCGAGCGCTGCCGTCATTTGGTAGCTTTGCTGGCGAAGCAGACCGGGGCGCAGGATCAGTTGGTCTACATCCAGGTGACGCGCGGCGTGGCGCCGCGCGACCACGTCATGCCGCCGGACATCACGCCGACGGTGTTCATGATGGTCACGCCGATGAAGCCGCCCACCGCCGAGATGCGGCACCATGGCGTGGCCTGCACGACGGCGCGGGATTTTCGCTGGGAGCGCGGCGACATCAAGAGCACCTCGCTGCTGGGCAACGTGCTGGCGCGGCAGATTTCGGCCGACCACGGCGCGGCCGAGACGGTCATGTTCCGCGACGGCTATCTCACCGAGGCCTCGGCCAGCAACGTCTGGGTGGTGCATGAGGGCGCACTGCTCGGGCCGCCGAAAAGCGATCATGTGCTCGAAGGCATCCGCTTCGAATTGCTGCGCGAGTTGTGCGAGGAGATTGGCGTGGCCTACAACCTGCGCCCCATCCCCGAGGCCGATGTGCGCAGCGCCGACGAACTGCTGCTCAGCTCGGCCACCAAGGAGGTGCTGGCCGTGACCCACCTCGACGGCGAGGCCGTGGGCCACGGCGCCCTGCGCGGCAAGGTCGGCCCGGTGTATGCGCGCTTGCACGAGGCCTATCAGCGCGCCAAGGCGCTGCAGTCGATCTGAGCCGGTGGACTCATCCGAGCGCGCCTCGCTGATCGAGTACCCCAGCCTTTTCCCGATCAAGGTCATGGGTCAGAACGTGCCGGGTTTCGAGCAGGCGATGGTCGACATCGCTCTTCAGTTCGACCCCGGCTTCGATGCGGCCACGCTGCAGCGGCGGCCGAGCAGCGGCGGCAAGTACCTGGGCGTGACGCTGAGCATCACCGCCACCTCGCGCGAACAGCTCGACGAGCTGTACCGCAGCCTGAGCGGTCACCCGCTGGTCAAGGTGGTGTTGTAGGCGCCGCCGCGCAGGGATACCGATGCGCGTATTGACGCTCGGGCGGCGCGACTATGCCGCGACCTTGGCCGAAATGCGCGACTTCACGGCCGCACGTGGTGCCGACACCGACGACGAGCTGTGGCTGGTCGAGCACGATGCCGTCTATACCCAGGGTGTTGCCGGGCGCAGCGAAAACATCCTCGACGCGCACGGCATCCCGCTGGTGCAGAGCGACCGGGGCGGCCAGGTTACCTACCACGGCCCCGGGCAGGTGGTGGCCTACCCTTTGGTGGACCTGCGCCGACAGCACATCTACGTCAAGGAGTACGTCTACCGGCTGGAGCACGCGGCACTGAAACTGCTGGAGGCATTCGGCGTCACCGGCCACCGTGTGGCCGGTGCCCCGGGTGTGTACGTGCGACTGGACGACCCCTTCGGCCATGCCGCGCTGCATGGGCCGGTGTCGGCCGACGATCCCTTCCGCGGGCTGGGCAAGATCGCCGCGCTGGGCATCAAGGTGAGCAAGCACTGCAGCTATCACGGCGTGGCGCTGAACGTGGATATGGACCTGAGCCCCTTCGGCACTATCAACCCCTGCGGCTACGCCGGCTTGCGTGCGGTGGACCTCGCTACACTCGGCGTTCGAGCCGACTGGCACACAGTGGCGCAGCGCCTGGGGCAGCATCTTGCTGCCCAGTTCGCGCGCTGAGTGCCTTGGCGCCGGACCCCGCCACCATGCCCACACCCGAGATCGTTCCCGACGCGCCTGCGGCCTACGACGCCAGCGCCAAGCAGAAGTCGCAGGCCAAGACCTCGCGCATCCCGATCAAGGTGGTGGCGGCACCGACACTGAAGAAGCCGGACTGGATCCGCGTCAAGGCCGGCTCGCCGAGCACACGCTTCTACGAGATCAAGTCGATCCTGCGCGAACACAAATTGCACACCGTGTGCGAGGAAGCCTCCT
>JAHECC010000177.1 GCA_024641965.1 Rubrivivax sp. | reverse complement strand
ATCGACCAGGACAAGTGCCGCGGCTGGCGCATGTGCGTGTCGGGCTGCCCGTACAAGAAGATCTACTACAACTGGAAGAGCGGCAAGGCCGAGAAGTGCATCTTCTGCTACCCGCGCATCGAGGCCGGCCAGCCGACCGTGTGCAGCGAGACCTGCGTCGGACGCATCCGCTACCTGGGCGTGATGCTCTACGACGCCGACCAGATCCAGGCCGCGGCGAGCGTGGCGCGCGACCGCGACCTGTACCAGGCGCAGTGCGACATCTTCCTCGACCCGAACGACCCGAAGGTGATCGCGCAGGCGCGCGCCGACGGCATCCCCGAGGCTTGGCTGGAAGGCGCGCGCAAGAGCCCCGTGTGGAAGATGGCGATGGAGTGGAAGGTCGCCCTGCCGCTGCACCCCGAGTACCGCACGCTGCCGATGGTGTGGTACGTGCCGCCGCTGTCGCCGATCTCGGCCGCCGCCAACGCCGGGCAGCTGGGCAGCAACGGCCAGATCCCCGACGTCAAGCAGTTGCGCATCCCGGTGAACTACCTGGCGAACATGCTCACGGCCGGCGACACCGCGCCGGTGGAACGGGCGCTGGAACGCATGCTGGCGATGCGCGCCTACCAGCGCGACAAGCATGTCGAGGGCAAGACCAACACCGAAGTGCTGACGCAGGTGGGGCTGAGCGAGGCGCAGGTCGAAGACATGTACCACGTGATGGCCATCGCCAACTACGAGGACCGCTTCGTCATTCCGAGCACGCACCGCGAGTACGCCGAGAACACCTTCAACGTGCGCGGCGGCTGCGGCTTCAGCTTCGGCAACGGCTGCTCGGAAGGCGTCGGCGAGACGAGTCTTTTCGGCAGCGAGAAGAAGCGCACCATTCCGATCAAGGCGGAGGTATGACAACGCCCCCCCCGAAGCGCCTGCGGCGCTCCCCCCAGGGGGCACCAGCAGCGGCCCGGCAAAGCCGGTTCCGCGCTGGTTGCTCGATCGGAATTCTTTGCGCCCGGCGGCTTGCCGCCTGCGCGCTGGAGACCAAGACATGAAGACCATCAAACCCATGAGCCTGACACTGCGCGCCCTCGCGCGGCTGCTCAGCTACCCCGACGATGAAACGCGCGAGCACCTGGATGAGTTACGCCAGGCGCTGCACGCCGAAGGCGCGATCGCGCCGGCGCGTCTCGCCGAGATCGACGCGCTGATCACAAGCCTCGGCGCGCAAAGCGCGATCGACGCCGAGGCCGATTACGTGCAGCTCTTCGACAGCGGCCGGCGCACCAGCCTGCACCTGTTCGAGCATGTGCACGGCGATTCGCGCGACCGTGGCCCGGCAATGATCGACCTGGCGCAGACTTTCGAACAGGCCGGCCTGTACCTGTCCGAAGGAGAGATGCCCGACCACCTGCCGGTGGTGCTGGAATACGCCTCGACCCAGCCACCGCGCGAAGCGCGCGCCTTCCTGGCCGAGATGGCGCACATCTTCAACGTCATCTTCAGCGCGCTGGACAAGCGGCACAGCCGCTACGCCAGCGTGCTCGGCGCGCTGATCGAGTTGGCCGGCGAAACCGCCCATGCCGTGAAGGTGGCCGACGAGGAGCCTATCGACGAGAGCTGGCAAGAACCCGCGGCCTTCGACGGCTGCTCGTCGGCAGGCCAGGCCCGTGCCGGCCAGCCGCAACCCATCCAGATCGTCCGCACCGCTGCGGACCGCAACGCCGCCACAGGAGCGCGCTCATGAACGCCTTCACCACCTACCTGCACAACTTCGCCTTCAACGTCTATCCATACATCTGCCTGGCGGTGTTCTTCATGGGCAGCCTGGCACGCTTCGATCGCGACCAGTACACCTGGAAGAGCGACTCATCGCAGCTGCTGCGCGCCGGCCAGTTGCGCTGGGGCAGCAACATGTTCCACTTCGGCATCCTGTTCCTGTTCCTCGGTCACCTGTTCGGCCAGCTCACGCCGCACTGGATGTACGAGCCCTTCATCAGTGCGCCGGACAAGCAGATGGTGGCCATCGTCGCCGGCGGTGTCGCCGGCATCGTGTGTTTCATCGGCCTCACGCTGCTGCTGCACCGGCGCCTGTTCGACCCGCGCATCCGCCTCACCAGCCACCGCACCGATATTGCGATCCTGGTGATCCTGTGGGTGCAGCTGAGCCTGGGGCTGGTCACGCTGCCTTCGTCCTACGCCCACGCGGCCGACGCCGGCACGATGGTCACGCTGGCCAGCTACTTGCAAGGCATTGCCACCTTCAACCCGAACGCATCGATGCTGGTCGGCATCGGCATGCAATACCAGGTGCACATGCTGCTGGGCATGACGATCTTCCTGCTCTTTCCCTTCAGCCGGCTGGTGCATGTGTGGAGCGGGTTCGCCACGGTGGCCTTCCTGTTCCGCGCCCCGCAGGTGGTGCGCTCGCGCCGGCTGAACGTGCCGGCCGGCCACAACACGCCGCCGGCGCGCAGCTGAGGGCAATGCCATGAACGCCACCACGACAGTCGAAACCGCAGCCCAGGTCAACGGCGTGCGCCTGCACGCGAATGGCGACAGTCTCGACGCCGAGGCGCTGCGCCAGCGCGCCTGCACCGAGTTGCTGCGCCAGCAGGCAATGCGCAGCGGGCTGCTGGCCAGCGACGATGCAGCGTCGCTCGACGGCAGCACCAGCGAGGCGGCCAGCGCCGCCATCGAGGCGCTGCTGGAACGAGAGCTCGTGCTGCCCGAGCCGTCGGACGAGGCCTGCCGTCGCCACTTCGACGCGCACCCCGAACGCTATCGACAGGGCGACCGAGCCCAGGTGCGGCATGTGCTGTTCGCGGTGACGCCAGGCGTCGACGTGCGCCGCCTGAGAGACCGGGCCGAAACCGCATTGCTCGAACTGCGCTGCCACCGCGACGGCGAAGGCGACCGCTTTCCGGCGCTGGCCGCGGAGCTGTCCAACTGCCCTTCGGCCGCGCAGGGCGGCGCGCTCGGTTGGCTACGGCCAGAGGACTGCGCGCCGGAATTCGCACGCGAGCTCTTCGCCGGCCCCGAGATCGGCGTGCTGCCGCGCCTGGTGCACAGCCGCTTCGGGCTGCATGTGGTGGAAGTGATAGCGCGCCAGGCGGGCCACATGCCGGCCTTCGAGACCGTACGCGGTGCGGTTGCACTGGCGTTGCGCCAGCAGACCTTCATCAGCGCGCTGCGCCAGTACCTGCAGTTGTTGGCCGGCTCGGCGCGCGTCGAGGGCGTCGAGCTGGACAGCGCCGACACGCCGCTGGTGCAGTAAGCTCGCGCTCCAACATGGACATCCAGCACTTCGACGATCTGCTGCGAGCCGCCCGCGCGATGCCCGAACCGCAGCAATTGCTGTTCGTCTTTGCCGGCGCCGAGTTGCCGGCCAACGCCACGGCGCAGCAGCGCGCCGACTTCGATGCCGGCGAAGGCGGCGAATTGGCGCCGTTGATGTGCGTGGACAAGTCGGCCACCGAGTTGGCCAGCTTCGACGCACTGGCCGTCGAGGCGGCCGTCGCCGGGCCGCCGTGGGCCATCGTCTTCAGTGCCGCATTGGCGGGACGAGCGAGCGCGCCGCCAACTGCTGGCGAAATCGACGCCGCGCTGCAGCACATGGTCGAATCGATCAAGTCCGGGCGCATCGAAGCCCTTTTGCCCTTCGACCGCAGCGGCCTGCCGGTGCAACTGGCCTGAGAGCAGGGCCATGCCCGACGATCTGATCCAGCGCCTGCGGCGCTTCCGCGATCAGACCTTCCCGGGCGTACAGGACACCTTCGAGCACCTGGTCAAGGACGGACAGCACCCGACGATCCTCTTCATCGGCTGCAGCGACTCGCGGCTGGTGCCTTACATGCTCACCGGCACCGGGCCGGGCGACCTGTTCCTGGTGCGCAACGTCGGCGCCTTCGTGCCGCCCCATGACGGTTCGGCTGGCTATCACGGCACGGCCGCGGCGATCGAATTCGCAGTGCTCAACCTGCACGTGGCGCGCATCATCGTCTGCGGGCACAGCCATTGCGGCGGCATCCGCGCGTTGTACGAAGGCGTGCCGGCGCAGGCCACCAACCTGGCCGCATGGCTCGAACTCGGGCGTGAGGCGGTGCTGCCGGTGCAGTTGTCGCCCGAGGCACTGCGCCGCACCGAGCAGCGCGCGGTGGTGCTGCAACTCGAACGTCTGATGGGCTACCCGATGGTGCGCGAGCAGGTCGAGGCCGGCCAACTGACGCTGCACGGCTGGCACTACGTGATCGAGGATGGCGAGGTGCATGTCTTCGACGTGCGCAGCGGCGGATTCGTGGCTGCGTCCCAATCTGAGCACAGCGGCACCGGGCCTTACCTGCGTTTCGACGAAGCGCCGACGGATGACGTACCCGGATCGAGTGGCCGCGGGCCCTGACTGGAGCCGCTGGCGACGATCCGCGGCAAAGCGCGTCGCCCAAAGAAAAACAGCCTAGAGATGTGAATCTCTAAGCTGTTGATCTAGAACGCAAGTTCTGGTGCGGCTGGCAGGAATCGAACCCACGACCCCTTGGTTCGTAGCCAAGTACTCTATCCAGCTGAGCTACAGCCGCGAAGCCGGAAATTATATCAGTCGATGCCGGCGGCAGCCTGGTCGCACTGTTGCGCGCGCGCAGCGTCGCCCTCCTGCAGCGCCAGCTGCGCCAGGCGGCGCCAGGCGCGACGCCTGGCGTCGGCCCTCAGGCTGCCTGCCGTCGCGGCCTGCTCCAGCGGACGGCGCGCTTTGCCCCAGAGTTGCCTGTCCATCATGGCGGCGCCCGTGGCCGCGGCGATCGCCGGGTCGTTGGGCAATGCCTGCAACGCGCCTTCCAGCCGCGGCAACCAATCCGAGCCGATGCCGGTGGTGGCCTCACTCAAGCCCAACGCCACCCACTCGCGTTCATCGCTCTCCAGTTCGGCAATGCGCTCCCAGAAGGGCCGCAACCAGGCCCGCGCCTCCTCGTGTGCGCCAAAAGACGCCGCACGGGCGGCGGCGCGCGCGGCCACGGTGGCGTCGCGCCGGTCGGCGGCATCCAGTTGCTGCCAGACGCGGCGCAGCGCGTCGGCATCGCGCGCCGAGGCCAGTGCCTCGCCCGCCAGCGTGCGCAGCAGACTGGTCGCGGCCGTTGGTGAAAAGGCCTGGTGCTTGGCCAGCAGCCGGGCCGTCTGCAGCGCGCTCAGCGGCTGCTGAGTCAGGCGCTGCGCCAACAGGCGCAAGCGCAGCGCCTGCGTGCGCCGCGCCACGCCAGCCGGCAGTTCGCCCAGCAACTCGATGGCACGCGCGGCGTCGCGGTCGTCAATGGCCCATTCGGCGGCCAGCAGTCGCGCACCTTCATCGGTCGGCCGGTTCGCTGCGCCCTTTCCCGCGAGCGCTTCGAGTTGCTGCATCACCTCGTCGCGCCGTGGCCGGTCCTGCATACGGTGCAGGCTGGCCGCAGCCAGCAGGTGGCCAAGCACGCGAAACTCGCCATCGCCGCCCAAGGCATCGGTCTCGTCCTGCAAGGCCAGCGCACGTTGCGCCGCACGATGTGCGCGGCTGTAGCGTGCGGCGAAGTACTCGGCCAAGGCTTCACGCAAGGCGGCGTGTGCCGCGCGCTCGTGGCGCAACTGTCTCCAGGCATGCGCGCGCCGCGGCAGGCTCACCAGACCACTGATCGAGCGCGCCGCGGCGAGCAGCACGATGCAGCTCAGCAGCACCAGGATGACGAACAGGTTCAGCGACAGGTCGGTACGCCAGGCGCCGAAGTAGATGCTGACCAGACCGTCATTGCGGCCCAGCGTGGTGGCCGCGACCACCGCCACCACGAACAGCAGCACGAGCCAGATGACGCCGCGCATCGTCCTGCCCGCTGTATTCAGCGCCCTGCCGTCACGGCAGCCATGGCGGCCAGCGTGGCATCGGGACGGGGCACCACCACCTTGCGTGCCTGCGCCTTGACCTGGCGCACCATCTCGGCAACGCTCTGCACGCGCTTGGAGTGGCGGTCGAAGTAGCGCTCCAAGGCCGACAACGCGTCGCGCAGGTCCAGTTGCACGGTATCGAACTGCCGGCCCAGCAGGGCCAAGCGTGCATTCATCAGGCGCAGCTTGAGATTCTCGCGCAGGAAGTAGGCCTGTTCGGGCGCGATGAGCATGGCCTCGGGTTGATCGACCGGCGTGACGCGGATCAGCCCGCGCACCTCGTCCCATACACGCGCGCCGAACGCGGTCCAGCCGCCCTGCAGCAGCTCAGACCAGCCGGCCTGGGCCTGCGATGGCGACGCCGCCGCGGACGCGGACGCCTTGGCCTCAGCGGCGGCTGAGGCTGCCGACCAGGGTGCAGAGGCCTCCGAGGCGGCTGGCTTGACGGCACGCGCTGCCATGCCGCCGCGTCGCTCGGGCACCGACAGCAAGGGCAAATCGTCCACCTGGCGTGCAGCCTCGTCCAGGCGCATGGCCAGCGTGGCGATGTCCACCGCACCGGCCGCGCGCACGCGGTCCAGGTCCAGCAGCAAGGCGCGGCGCACGCCTTCCAGGCGCGGCTCGTTCTGCCGCGCCAGCCGTTCCTCGGCTTGCCGCAGCGTGATCGACAACGGCTCCAGGCTGCCGGTGATGGCGGACTGCTGCAGAGCCACGCGGATCGCGGCTTCGATGTCGGTCAGCACATTCTCGTCGCGCGATCGCGACAGCGACTGGATCAACTCGTCCAGCTGCGAGCGCTGCAGCGTGGTTTCGGTCAGCCGAGCATCGAGCAGGGCCACCTTCGCCGCGGCATCGCGCGACGTTTCCTGCGCCTGCTTGGCCAGCACTTGCGCCTCGCTGGCGGTCGCGCTGCTGTCCTGTTGGCGTTTGACAAGCTGCTGTTCGAGTTCCTTGACGCGCTGCTGCGTGTTCCAGGCCAGGACCAAGGCAGCCGCACACAGCGCAGCCAGCAACAACCCGCCCAGCGCGACCCAGCGGCCAAGTCGGGAAGAGGTTGAAGGGTGCGACGCAGCGGCGACGGCCGCAGAGGTGGAAGTCTCACTCACGAAGCATCGGATTGTATCGATCGCGTCCCCGGCGCCGCGAGCCAGGTGGCCAGTCGGGCGGTCACGCCCGCCACGCTGAGTTCACCCAGTTCGACACGCCCAAAGCCAAGTCGCTGGGTCTGCGACACGATGCGCGGGTGCGAGCCGATGGCGCCAGCCGCCGACCAATCCGAGCCGGGTGCCAGCAGACCGAGATTGGCGACGGCCTCGGAGCTGCTGAACAGCCACAGGCACTGCGTCGGCTGGGCCAGCGCGTGGTCGAGCTGCGCCTGTTCGCGCGCGCCGAATTGCGGCAGGTGGCGCTGGTAGGCCGCGATCAAGTCGACCGTCGCGCCGGCCTGCCGCAGGTGCTCGGCCAGCCAGTCGCGGCCGCGCTCGCCGCGCACGATCAACGCGCGCCGCCCGGCCCAGTCGCGCGGCTGCAACTGCTGCCACAACGCCTCGGAATCGAAGACCTCACCGGCAGGCTGGACCAACGCGGCGTCCGGCACGCCCGCCGCCCGCAATGCCGCCGAAGTGCCCGGACCGGTCGAAGCGGCCAGAACCGTTGACGGCCACCGCATCCCTGGCGGT
>JAHECC010000176.1 GCA_024641965.1 Rubrivivax sp. | reverse complement strand
GGCAAGAGCACGCTCGCCGATCGCATCATCCAGCGCTGCGGCGGCTTGAGCGATCGCGAGATGGAAGCACAGGTGCTCGACTCGATGGACATCGAGCGCGAGCGCGGCATCACCATCAAGGCGCAGACCGCCGCACTCGAATACACCGCGCGTGATGGCAAGGTCTACAACCTGAACCTGATCGACACGCCGGGCCATGTCGACTTCAGCTACGAAGTCAGCCGCTCGTTGTCGGCCTGCGAAGGCGCGCTGCTCGTCGTCGATGCCAGCCAAGGTGTCGAGGCGCAGACGGTGGCCAACTGCTACACCGCGCTCGAGCTTGGCGTCGAAGTGGTGCCGGTGCTGAACAAGATGGACCTGCCGCAGTCCGACCCCGATCGCGCGAAAGAGGAGATCGAGGACGTCATCGGCATCGACGCGACCGACGCCATTCCCTGCTCGGCCAAGACCGGCATGGGGCTGGACGACATCATCGAGGCCGTCATCGCGCGCATGCCGCCGCCGCGCGGCAACCCGGACGGCCCGCCGCGCGCAATGATCATCGACAGCTGGTTCGACAACTACGTCGGCGTGGTGATGCTGGTGCGCGTGGTCGATGGCCGGCTGGCCAAGGGCGAGCGCTTCCGACTGATGGCCACGAATGCCGTCTATGGCATCGAGCAGCTCGGTGTGTTCACGCCCAAGTCGGTGGCGCGCGACGAGCTGAAGGCCGGCGAGGTGGGTTTCATCATCGCTGGTATCCGCGAGCTGCAGGCAGCCAAGGTCGGCGACACCATCACCTTGGAGAAGAAGCTGCCGAACAACGCCGGGCCGGCCACCGAGCCGTTGCCGGGCTTCAAGGAAATCAAGCCGCAGGTCTTTGCCGGCCTGTACCCGACCGAAGCCAGCGAATACGAACAGCTGCGCGATGCGCTGGAAAAACTCGAGCTGAACGATTCGTCGCTGCAGTACGAGCCCGAAGTCAGCCAGGCGCTGGGTTTCGGCTTCCGCTGCGGCTTCCTCGGTCTGCTGCACATGGAGATCGTGCAGGAAAGGCTGGAACGCGAGTTCGACCAGGACCTGATCACCACCGCGCCCAGCGTGATCTACCAGGTCGAGCTCGGCGACGGCACGGTGGTCGAGATCGAGAATCCGTCGAAGATGCCGGACCTGGGACGCATCGCGGAGATCCGCGAGCCGATCGTCACGGTGCACCTGTACATGCCGCAGGACTACGTCGGCCCGGTCATGACGCTGGCCAACCTGAAGCGCGGCGTGCAGCTGAACATGGCCTACCACGGCCGCCAGGTGATGCTGACCTACGAGATGCCGCTGGCCGAGATCGTGTTGGACTTCTTCGACAAGCTGAAGAGCGTGTCGCGCGGCTATGCTTCGATGGACTACGAGTTCAAGGAGTATCGAGCTGCCGACGTGGTCAAGGTCGACATCCTGATCAACGGCGACAAGGTGGATGCGCTGTCGATCATCGTGCACCGCGCGCAAAGCCAGTTCCGCGGCCGGGCCGTGGTGGCCAAGATGCGTGAAATCATTCCGCGCCAGATGTATGACGTGGCAATCCAGGCGGCCATCGGTGCCAACATCATTGCGCGCGAGAACATCAAGGCGCTGCGCAAGAACGTGCTGGCAAAATGTTACGGGGGCGACATCACGCGCAAGCGCAAGCTGCTTGAAAAGCAGAAGGCCGGCAAGAAGCGTATGAAGCAGATCGGCACCGTCGAGGTGCCGCAGGAAGCCTTTCTGGCCATTCTTCGCGTGGACGACTGATGAGTACGCTGACGGCTGTGTTGTATGGCGCCCTGGTGGCGTACCTGGGAGGCTGGTTCTTCGGCTACTGGAGCGGCAACTTTGCGCTGCTGCTGTTCACGCTGACGCTGTTCACCTTTGCCTACTGGCTGGCCGAGCGCTTTCGCTTCAAGCCCGCGCGCGAGGCGGCTGCCGCGGCCCTGGTCGACCAGGACGCCGCGCGCCGCGCCGGCTTGGCGAAGCAGGGCATCGAGCGTGTCGACGGCGACATCGAGCCCGCGCGCCACAAGCTGCTGGCGCAGCCGTGGTGGCTGGACTGGACCGCCGGGCTGTTCCCAGTGATCCTGATCGTCTTCCTGCTGCGCTCGTTCCTGTTCGAACCCTTCAAGATCCCTTCCGGGTCGATGGTGCCCACGCTGCTCGTGGGCGACTTGATTCTCGTGAACAAGTTCCACTATGGCGTGCGCCTGCCAGTGCTGAACAAGAAGATCATCGCCAACAATGACCCACAGCGCGGCGACGTGATGGTCTTCCGCTATCCGGTGGACCCGCGCGTGGACTACATCAAGCGCGTCGTTGGCGTGCCGGGCGACGAGGTGGCCTACCTGAACCAGCGCCTGAGCATCAACGGCCAGCCGGTGCCGACCCAGTCGCTGGGCGAGTTCTACGACGAGGACAGCCTGCGCTACGAGCCGATGTTCAGCGAACTGCTCGGCAGCGTCGAACACCGCATCCTGGTCGATCCCAAGCGGCCGACCTACTACGGCGGCAGTCAAAAGAACTTTCCTCTGCATGAAAACTGCCGATATCAACCCGAGGGCGTGGTCTGCAAGGTGCCGCCGGGTCACTATTTCATGATGGGTGACAACCGCGACAATTCGCAGGACTCACGCTTTTGGGGCTTTGTGCCCGACGGGAACATCGTCGGCAAGGCCTTTTTCGTTTGGATGAATTTCGGCAACGTGGGCCGCATCGGCGCTTTCAACTGATGCAGCCAAGCGGCGCCGAGGAAAGGTGCAGATGATTCCCGCAAAGATCCCATCCAAGGCGCGTGCCCAGCGCGGCGTCAGCTTGATCGGCCTGCTCTTCTGGGCCATCGTGATCGGCTTTCTCGGCTACCTCGCGGTGCGCGTGCTGCCTACTTTGAACGAATACCTGACCGTGCAGCGTGCTGTCGACCGGGTGGCTGCCGAATCGCCGCCCACGGTGGGCGAAGTGCGAAAGGCCTTCGATCGGCAAAAGGATATCGAATACTCGATTTCCAGCATCTCCGGCAAGGATCTGGAGATCACCAAGGAGAACGACCGCATCGTCATCCGCTTCGCCTACGAGAAGGAAATCCCGATCGTCGAACCGGTGTATTTGCTGATGAAGTACAAGGGGCGTTCGAAATAGGCGCAATACCCATCGATGACCGACCCCGCCCTTGAAGCCCTGCAGCAGCGACTTGGCCATGTCTTTGCCCAGTCATCCCTGCTGACACGTGCGCTCACGCACCGCAGCCATGGGGTGGACCACAACGAGCGGCTTGAGTTCCTGGGTGATTCGGTGCTCAACATGGCCGTGTCGGCATTGCTGTACCAACGCTTTTCCGGCTCCGACGAAGGCGACCTGACGCGCGTGCGAGCGCACCTGGTGCGCGAAAACAGCCTGCATCGTGCCGCGTTGGCGCTGGGCTTGCCCCAGGTGATGCGCTTGTCCGACGGCGAAACGCGCGGCGGCGGCGCGATGCGCCCGTCGATCCTGGCCGATGCGCTGGAGGCCTTGATCGGTGCCGCCTATCTCGACGGCGGCTTCGACGCGTCCATGCAGGTGGTGCGCCGGCTCTTCGGTCAGTTGATCGACAACACCGAGATCGACAGCTGGAGCAAGGACCCCAAGACCGAATTGCAGGAATGGCTGCAGGCGCGCCGTCTGGCGCTGCCCCAATACCGCATCGCGGCCACGCGTGGTCAGGCCCACGCGCAGACCTTCGAGGTCGAATGCGAGGTTGCCGCGCTGGCGCTGGTCGAGCGTGGCGAAGGGCGCTCGCGGCGCAGCGCCGAGCAGCGGGCTGCACGCGGCATGCTCGAGATGCTGAAGGCCAGCGATCGGCCGGGTGGACCCCTGAGGTCATGAACCCGAGCGGCGCGCCGCACGGCGCTGGCGGCACGGGCACCACGCGCTGTGGCCTGGTGGCCATCGTCGGAAGGCCCAACGTGGGAAAGTCCACGCTGCTGAACGCGCTGGTCGGGCAGAAGATCAGCATCACCTCGCGCAAGGCACAGACCACGCGGCACCGCATCACCGGCATCCGCACGCTGGGCGCGACGCAGTTCGTATTTGTCGATACGCCGGGTTTCCAGACCCAACGCGGCAATGCGCTGCACCGCACGCTGAACCGCAACGTGCTGTCCTCGTTGTCCGAGGTGGATGCGGTGCTGTTCGTGGTCGAGGCCGGGCGATTCGGGTCGGACGATGCCAAGGTGCTGGCGCTGCTGCCGCGCGGCAAGCCGGCGCTGCTGGTGGCCAACAAGCTGGACGCCGTGAAGCGCCGCAACGACATGCTGCCCTGGTTGAAGAGCATGCAGGAACGCCATCCCTTTGCCGAGTTCGTGCCCATGTCCGCACGCAAGGACAGCGACGTGCAGCGGCTGTTCGAGATCCTCGCGCCGCACCTGCCCGAAGGCCCGTGGCTGCACGAGTCCGACGCCCTCACCGACCGCAACGATCGCTTTCTGGCCAGCGAACTGATCCGCGAGAAACTGTTCCGGTTGACCGGTGACGAATTGCCCTACAGCTGCACCGTGATGATCGACAAGTACGAGGAGGAGGGCGAAGCTGTTGGCCTCCAGGCAGCTGCTTCGCAGCAGCCGTCCCCCGAGGGGAGCGCGGCTGCTTCGGGCGGCCGGGCGCGGCCGCTGCGCCGCATTGCCGCAACCATCGTCGTCGAACGCGACGCGCACAAGGGCATGGTGGTCGGCGCCGGCGGCGAGCGCCTCAAGCGCATCGGCAGCGAGGCGCGCCAGGATCTTGAACAACTGCTGGGCAGCAAGGTGTTCCTGGAACTGTGGGTCAAGGTGCGCTCCGGCTGGGCCGACGACGAAGCGCATCTGCGCAGCTACGGCTACGAATGAGGCAGGCTGCGGCTGCGGGTCGAGCGCCGGGCCGCTCCCAAGCCGGCCCGCGTCCCCTTGGGGGACCGACCGATGTAGTCGTCGGGCGAGGGGCCCCGTCCAAGCCGCTGCAGGCCTATGTGCTGCACCACTACGACTGGAGCGAGTCGAGCCTGATCCTCGACCTGTTCACGCGCGAGCGCGGCCGCATGGCGGTGGTGGCCAAAGGCGCCAAACGGCCCTATTCGCAGCTGCGCGTGGTGCTTCTGCCGTTCCAGCACCTGCTCGTCGGCCTGGGCCGCAGCGCCGACGAGGACAGCGCCGAGGTGCACACGCTGCGCGCCGCCGAATGGGCCGGTGGCGTACCGATGCCCGGCGGCGCGGCGTTGATTCCGGGCTTCTATCTCAACGAGCTGCTGCTGCGCCTGCTCGCCCGGCAGGACCCGCACCCGGCACTGTTCGACGCCTATGCCGCGGTGCTGCCGGCGCTGGGCAGCAGCGACGACGCGCGCGTGCAGGCGGCGCTGCGCGCTTTCGAGCTGACCCTGTTGCGCGAGATCGGCGTGCTGCCCGATCTGGATGTGCTGACGCAGACGCTGCAGCCGTTGCAAGCCGAAGCACGTCATGCGCTGCGCCCCGAAGTCGGTGTCATCGTGGTCGGCAGCGAAGCGGGCGGCTTCAGCGGCACGCAACTGGTGGCACTGCAGGCTGCACTGGCGCATGGCAGCGTCGATGCGCTGCGCTCGGCCTGCGCAGCCGCGCTGCCGGCGTTGCGCGGCGCGCTGCGCGAACTGCTTCACTATCATCTGGGCTCGATGAAGTTGCGCACGCGCCAGGTCATGGCCGACGTGCGCAAGTTGCTCGACCGACCATCTGCCCATCCGTCCGCCAGACCATGAATCCTCTCGTCGCCCCGGAATCCGGTCCAGGCCGTTCGAACGAAGGCGTCACGGCGCTGTCGGTCAACGTCAACCGCGTCGCCCTGCTGCGTAACACGCGGCCGCTGGATATACCCGACGTGGTGCACATCGCGACGCTGGCCTTGCAAGCCGGCGCCGACGGCATCACCGTGCACCCGCGGCCCGACGAGCGGCACATCCGCGCCAAGGACGTGCACGATCTGCACGCTCTGGTTCGCGGCTGGCCGATGGCCGAGTTCAACATCGAGGGCAATCCCTTCCACAACCTGATGCCGCTGGTGCGAGAGTTGCGGCCGCAGCAATGCACGCTGGTGCCCGACAGCACCGAGCAGGCGACCTCGGACCATGGCTGGGACCTGCAGTCCGACGCGTCGCGCCTGCGCCCGTTGATCGCCGAGCTCAAGGCGCTGGGCGTGCGTGTCAGCCTGTTCATGGACCCACTGCCACAGGCCATGGCGCAGGCCCGGATACTTGGCGCCGACCGTGTCGAGCTGTACACGGAGAGCTATGCACGTGCGCACGGCACGCCGGTGCAGGCCGAGCGATTGCAGACTTTCGCTGCGGCTGCGAGCGCCGCCATGGCCGCGGGCCTGGGGGTCAACGCCGGCCATGATCTGAACCGTCGCAACCTGGGTGACTTCCTGCGCGCTGTGCCGGGCGTGCGCGAAGTATCGATCGGCCATGCGCTGATCGCCGACGCCGTTGAACTCGGCATCGCCGAGACCGTGCGCGAATACCAGCGCTGCATCCGCCTGGCCGCGGCGCCATGATCTTCGGCATCGGCAACGACATCGTCGACATCCGCCGCATCGAGGCCACGTTGGCGCGCCGTGGCGAGCGCTTTGCCGAAAAGGTGCTCGGCGCCAGTGAGTTGCGTGTCTTCCGTGCACGCCGCGCGCGCGCCGCGCAGCGCGGGCTGAGTTACCTGGCCACGCGCTTTTCCGCCAAGGAAGCCTTCTCCAAGGCCATCGGCATGGGCATGCGCTCGCCGATGAGCTGGCGCGCCTGCGAAATCCTCAATGCCGCCAGCGGTAAACCCGAGATCCATCTGCACGGCGCGCTCGCCGAATGGTTTGCGCAGCGCCGGCTGGTGGCGCATGTCAGCGTGTCCGACGAAAGCGAATATGCCGCGGCCTTCGTGGTCGTCGAAAGCAAGGAGTCTCTGTGATGACCGCCCATGCACCTGTCGTGCTCGACATCGCCGGCACCATGCTTGGCAAAGACGACCGGCGGCGATTGAAGCACCCGCTGACCGGCGGCTTGATCCTGTTTGCGCGCAACTGGGTCGATCGTCGGCAATTGACCGAGCTGACCACTGCACTCAAGCGCGTGCGCCCCGACCTGCTGATCTGTGTCGACCACGAAGGCGGCCGCGTACAGCGCTTCCGCAGCGACGGTTTCACGCATTTGCCGCCGATGCGCGCACTGGGCGAGTTGTGGATGAAGGACCCCCTGGCGGCCACTGACGCGGCCACGGCTTGCGGCTATGTGCTGGGCGCCGAACTTCGAGCCTGTGGTGTCGATTTCAGCTTCACGCCGGTGCTGGACCTGGATTTCGGCGCCAGCAGCGTCATCGGAGACCGCGCCTTTCATCGCGATGCGCGCGTGACCACGTTGCTCGCGAAGAGCCTGATGCACGGCCTGCTGCTCGCCGGCATGGGCAATTGCGGCAAGCATTTCCCTGGCCACGGCTATGTCAAGGCCGACAGCCACGTCGCGGTGCCGGTGGACAGGCGCTCGCTGAGAGCCATCCTCGCCGAGGATGCGCGGCCCTATGCGGCGTTGAGCACCAGCCTGACGGCGGTGATGCCGG
>JAHECC010000028.1 GCA_024641965.1 Rubrivivax sp. | reverse complement strand
CTGGACATGGTGGCGCGCAACCGTGGAGGCAAGAGCTTCCTGACGGTCGATGCCGGCCACCGGTTGCTGCCGCCGGCGGTGGTGGCTGCCGGACACACGCAGGTGGCCTGCCTGTCGCAGGGCGCCCGGCTGCTGGTGTTTTCGCTGGACGATCTGAAGCACCAGCCCAATGGCGGCAAGGGGTTGACGCTGATGGACGTGGACGCCAAGGATCCGCTGGTGTCCGTGGCCAGCTTCGGCGAACAGCTTCGGCTGCTGGGGCTGGGCCGCAGCAGCAAGGCCAAGGAGGAGGTGCTCAAGGGCGCGGCGCTGGCCGAGCAGCTCGGCAAACGTGCACGCAGGGGGCGCAAGGTGGCGGGCTTCGTCAAGCTGTTGCGTGTGGCCGCTTGACGGCGCTGGTGGCCATCCGTTGGCAACTTACTGCACATTGCACAGCAGCCCCCCTTCGTTCGACGGGCGCATACCAAGAGCGTGAGTCCGCCGGTGCCGAAAACCGAGACCTACGCGCCGCTGCCTGCCGGCCGGCGCATCATCGGCCGGGTCGCGAGGCGTCGCAGCGTGATTTGCCATGATCAGCGATCCCGAACCCCGCTGCGGTGGGGTTCTTCTTTGTGTGCAAGCTTCACGTGGTCGTGTGGGGTATTTGCGGCGGCACAGCGGCCCACAGGTGGTGTGGGCGTAGACTGCGCGGCCATGCGACAGGGCTTGCGACAAGGCGCGGCAAGCGCTAGGGCCCTGCGAGGAGACAAGCATTGCGCCCCACCGATGTCAGTGATCCGGCCTACTTCCACAAAGTCGTCGATTGCCAATGGGCCTGCCCGGCCCACACCCCCGTCCCCGAATACATCCGCCTGATCGCTCAAGGTCGCTACAGCGACGCCTACATGGTCAACTGGGTGTCGAATGTGTTCCCGGGCATCCTCGGGCGCACCTGCGACCGGCCCTGCGAACCCGCTTGCCGCCGCACGCGCATCGAGGAGAAGAACGCCGAGAAGCCCGAGCCGGTGGCCATCTGCCGCCTCAAGCGCGTGGCCGCCGACCACAAGGACGACATCCGCGCGCGCTTGCCTCAATCGGGGCCCAGCAACGGCAAGCGAGTGGCCTGCATCGGCGCGGGGCCCGCGTCGTTGACCGTGGCCCGCGACCTGGCGCCGCTGGGTTACGCCGTCACCATCTACGACAGCGAGGCCAAGGCGGGCGGTTTCATGTGGTCGCAGATTCCACGTTTTCGCCTGCCCGAAAGCGTGATCGACGAGGAGACCGGCTACATCACCGACATGCCACATGTGCAACTCGAAACCGGCCGACGCATCGAATCGATGAAGACGCTGCTGGCAGAGGGTTTCGACGCAGTCTTCGTCGGCTGTGGTGCCCCGCGTGGGCGCGACCTGGACTTGCCGGGGCGGGCCGAGGCGATCGACAGCGTGCACATCGGCATCGACTGGCTGGCGTCGGTGTCCTTCGGCCATGTCACGTCGGTCAAACCGCGGGTCATCGTGCTCGGGGGCGGCAACACCGCGATGGACTGCTGCCGCTCGTCGCGGCGCCTGGGCTCCAGCGACGTCAAGGTCATCGTGCGCAGCGGTTTCGAGGAAATGAAAGCCTCGCCCTGGGAGAAGGAAGACGCGATTTACGAAGGCATCCCGATCATCAACAACCACGTGCCCAAGGCCTTTGTGCTGGAACAGGGCAAGTTGGTCGGCATGCGCTTCGAGATCGTCGAGCCGGTGTACGACGCCAAGGGAAAGCGCACGCTGCGGCCGACCGGCCGGCCCGAGGTGTTCTTCGCCTGCGACGAGGTGCTGATCGCAGTGGGCCAGGAGAACGCCTTCCCGTGGATCGAGCGCGACGCGGGCATCGATTTCGACGAATGGGGCCTGCCTCGGTTGAACGAGGTCACGCTGCAGTCGAGCCGCGCCGAGGTCTTCTTCGGCGGCGACTCGGCCTTCGGCCCGAAGAACATCATCACCGCGGTGGCGCATGGCCACGAGGCGGCGGTGTCGATCGACCGGTTGCTGCAGGGCCAGGACCTATCGAAGCGGCCGCCGCCGATGACCACGCTCGTGTCGCAGAAGATGGGCATCCATGAGTGGAGCTACGACAACGCGGTGTCGAACGACCTGCGCTTCAAGGTGCCCTGGGCCGCGGCCGAGATGGCGCTGGCCAGCATCCGCATCGAGGTCGAGCTCGGTTTCGACGCCGCCACGGCCTTCAAGGAAACGCAGCGCTGCCTGAACTGCGACGTGCAGACCCAGTTCACGCAGAAGCTGTGCATCGAGTGCGATGCCTGCGTCGACATCTGCCCCACCGACTGCATCACCTTCACGGGCAATGGCGACGAAGGCGACCTGCGCACGCGGCTGTCTGCGCCGTCGCGCAACCGCGATCAGGCGCTGTACGTCAGCGGCGAGCTGAAGACGGGCCGCGTGATGGTCAAGGACGAGGACGTTTGCCTGCACTGCGGCCTGTGCGCCGAACGCTGCCCGACCGGCGCCTGGGACATGCAGAAGTTCCTGATCGAGATGACGCATGCCGGGCCTGACTGCCGGGACAAGCCTGCGGCGCGCAAGTCCACCGAGGCAGTGGCATGAAACGTATCGAATCCGTCAACGACTTCGTCGTCAAGTTCGCCAACGTCAACGGCTCGGGTTCGGCCTCGGCCAACGAGTTGTTCGCCAAGGCGATCATCCGCATGGGCGTGCCGGTCAGCCCGCGCAACATCTTTCCCAGCAACATCCAGGGTCTGCCCACCTGGTACGAGGCGCGGGTGTGCGAGAAGGGCTACCTGGGCCGGCGCGGCGGCATCGACATGATGGTGGCGATGAACCCGCAGACCTGGATGCAGGACGTGATGGAGATCGACAGCGGCGGCTACCTGTTCTACGACTCGACACGGCCGCTGCCGCCCAGCGCCTTTCGCGACGACGTGCACGTCATCGGCATGCCGATCACCGAGATCTGCAATGCCACCTACGACGATCCGCGCCAACGCCAGCTGTTCAAGAACATCCTCTACGTCGGTGCGCTGGCGCAGTTGCTGGGCATCGACCTGAAGGTCATCGAAGCGCTGTTCGCGGAGCAGTTCCGAGGCAAGGAAAGGCTCATCGGCTCGAATGTGCAGGCCCTGCACCTGGGGCGCGATTTTGTCGTCGAGCACCTGGGCGACGACGCCGTCGGGCTGCGCATACGGCCCAGCGACGGCGTGCGCAACCGCATCCTCATCGACGGCAACACCGCTGCCGCGCTGGGCTGCGTATACGGTGGCGCGACCGTCTGCGCGTGGTACCCGATCACGCCGTCTTCGTCGCTGGCCGAAGCGTTCCTGAGCTATTGCGGAAAGTTGAGGGTCGACAAGGAAACAGGCGAACGCAGCTACGCCATCGTGCAGGCCGAGGACGAGATCGCCTCTATCGGCATCATCACCGGGGCGGGATGGAACGGTGCGCGCGCCTTCACCGCCACTTCGGGTCCGGGTGTGTCGCTGATGACCGAATTCATCGGCCTGGCCTACTTTGCAGAGATCCCGCTGACGATCATCAACGTGCAGCGCGGCGGGCCGTCCACCGGCATGCCCACGCGCACGCAGCAGGCCGACATCCTGAGCTGCGCCTATGCCTCGCACGGCGACACCAAGCATGTGCTGCTGTTCCCCGAGGGCCCGGGCGAATGTTTCACCTTCTCGGCCGCCGCGCTGGACCTGGCCGACCGGCTGCAGACGCCGGTGTTCGTGATGACCGACCTGGACATCGGCATGAATCAGCGCATCTGCGAACCCTTTGCCTGGGACGACGAGCGGCGCTACGACCGGGGCAAGGTCATGACCGCCGAGATGCTCGAAGCCGGCCACGACTTCGGCCGCTACAAGGACGTCGATGGCGACGGCATTCCCTGGCGCACGCTGCCCGGCACACATCCCACGCGCGGCAGCTACTTCACGCGCGGCACCACGCGTGACGAATATGCGCGCTACTCGGAAACCGGCCCCGATTACATGAAGAACGTCAAGCGGCTGCTGGCCAAGCTGGCCACGGCCGCGTCGCTGGTGCCGCAACCGGTGCCCAAACCGGCCGCACGCAAGACGCGCTATGGCGTGATCTATTTCGGCTCCACAAGTCCGGCCATGGACGAGGCGCTGGACGTGCTGGCCGATGACAACGTGCACGTCAACGCGCTGCGCCTGTGTGCCTTCCCGTTCCCGCCGAGCGTGCTGGCCTTCATCGAGGCGCACGACGAGGTCTTCGTGGTCGAGCAGAACCGCGATGCGCAGATGCGCTGCCTGCTGATCAACGAGCTGCAGATCGAGCCGGCGCGGCTGCGCGCGGTGCTGCACTACGACGGCACGCCGATCACCGCGCGCTTCATCATCCAGGCCATCACCTTGCATACGCAGGCGCGGGCCGCGCAGCGCAGACGAAAGGCAAAGGCAGCATGACCTACCTGACCAAACCGCGCTGGCATCACCCGACGCTGGCCACCAACAAGGTCGGCTACACGCGGCGTGACTACGAAGGCAAGATCAGCACGCTGTGCGCCGGCTGCGGCCACGACTCGATCTCCGCCGCGCTGATCCAGGCCTGCTGGCAGCTCGACATCGAGCCGCACCGCGTGGCCAAGCTTTCGGGCATCGGTTGCAGCAGCAAGACGCCGGACTACTTCCTCGGTGCGAGCCACGGCTTCAACACCGTGCACGGGCGCATGCCCAGCGTGCTTACCGGCGCGAATCTGGCGAACCGCGACCTGCTTTACCTGGGCGTGTCGGGCGACGGCGATTCGGCCTCGATCGGCCTGGGCCAGTTCGCGCATGTCATGCGCCGTGCCGTGCGCATGGTTTACATCGTCGAGAACAACGGTGTCTATGGCCTGACCAAGGGCCAGTTCTCGGCCACCGCCGACTTTGGCTCGAAGTCGAAGAAGGGCGTCGTCAACCCGGAGTCGCCGGTCGATCTGGTGACCATGGCGTTGCAGCTCGGCGCGACCTACGTGGCCCGCGGTTTTTCAGGCGACAAGGCGCAGCTGGTGCCGCTGATCGAAGGAGCCATCCGCCATGGCGGAGCGGCCTTCATCGACGTCATCAGCCCCTGCGTGGCCTTCAACAACCACGAAGGCAGCACACGCAGCTACGACCATGTGCGCGAGCACAACGAGGCCGTGAACCGCATCGACTTCATCGACCTGGCGGCCGAGATCAAGGCCGAGCCGATGCCCGGCGAGGTGATCGAACTGCCGCAGCACGACGGCACCGTGATGCGCCTGCGCAAGCTGCATGAGCACTACGACCCCACCGACCGGGTCGCGGCCATGCAGCAGGTGCATGCCCTGCAGGCGAAAGGCGAGGTCGTGACCGGGCTGCTCTACGTCGACCCGCAGGCCACCGATCTGCACGCCGCCCTGAGCACCAGCACCACGCCGCTGAACCAGCTGGACGAACGCGCGCTGTGCCCGGGCTCGGCGACGCTGGCGAAGATCAACGATTCGTTGCGCTGAGATCGCTGTTGTAGCGTCCCGGTGGATGCCGGGCGCTACGGGAACTTGCCGTTCACCAGGTACATCGCTATCCAGGGCTGCCACACGACGACTGCCAGGCAAACCAGCATCATGGCGATGTACGGCACCGCGGCCCTGACCAACAGGCCGAAGGGTTGCTTGAAGGCCGACATGGCGACGATCAGGTTCAACCCCACGGGTGGCGTGAGGAAGCCGATTTCCAGGTTCAGGATCATGATGATGCCGAACAGCACCTTGTTGAAGCCGTAGGCCTCGGCCACTGGCATCAGCAGCGGCGCCAGGATCAGGATCGCCTCGCCGGTGGTCATCAGGCAGCCCACCGCCAGCAGCAGCGCATTGACCAGCAGCATGAACATCAGCGGGCTGCTGATGAAGCCTTGCATGAACCCCACCATCTGCGCGGGCACGCGGTGCTCGATGAGCACGATGTTCAGGCTCAGCGCCACCGCCAATACCGGGAACAGGGAGCCGCCCAGCTTGGACTGGGCAAGCACTACCTGGTAGAAGTCCTTCAACTTCATTTCCTTGTGCACCCAGACCTCGATGATCAGCGCATACAGCAGCGCCACGGCGGCGGCCTCGGTGGCGGTGAAGTAGCCGCTGTAGATGCCGCCCAGCAGGATCACCGGCAGCATCGCCGCCCACGCGCCCTCGCGGCAGGCAGTGAGCAGCTCGGCGCTGTCGAAGGCCTGGCTCGGCATGTTCCGGTTGACCCAAAGGCTGTAGCCCGACAGCACCGTCAGGATCAGCAGGCCCGGACCGACGCCGGCGAGGAACAGGTCGATCACCGAAGCTTCAGTCACCAGCCCGTAGATGATCATCGGGATCGACGGCGGGATGATGATGCCCAGCGTGCCGCCGGACATGATCGTGCCCAGCGAGAACCGGTTGTCGTAGCCTGCGGCGCGCATCGCGGGGTACATCACCGTGCCGATGGCCAGCATGGTGACGATGCTCGAGCCCGAGATCGCTGCGAAGACGCCGCAGCTCAGGATCGCGGCGATGCCCAGGCCGCCCGGCAGCGGCTGCGTCAGTGCCGACATGATGCGGATCAGCCGCCTGGCGGTGCTGCCCAGCGTCATGACGTTGCCGCACAGGATGAACAGCGGAATCGACAGGATCAGCTCCTTGTCGAGCGCGACCCACATGTCCTCGAGGATGTAGTCGAGCTGGCCGCGGCCCCAGGCAATCTGCACATAGGCAGCGACCCCCAGCAGGATCACCACCAGCGGCTGGCGCAGCCACAGCAGCAGGAAGACCAGCGCAACCAGCCAGAAAGCGCTCATTCCTGAAATTCCGGCGGCAGCGGGCGCAGTGCTGGCCAGGCGGCAAAGAAGAAGTAGCGCACCGCGGCCGACAGGAAGCCGAGCGGAATGGCCAGCTGGATCGGCCAGATCGGCATGTCGAAGGCCTGCATGCGCAACCCGGCCTGCATCGACGAGGCCACGTAGACCCAGCCGAACCAGGCCACGCCGACAAAGAAGCAGCCGGTGAACAGATCGGCCAAGCGGTTCATGCTCGAGCCGAAGGACGTGGGCACCCAGCCGAAGCCGATGCGCGGCAGCAGGTGGCTGCCGGTGGCGGTGGCCACGCCGACGCCACAGAAACTGCCGATGACCAGCGCGTAGACGCACATCTTCTGTGCGGCAAACACGCCTGCCGCACCCTTGATGTCGAAGGCCTGGTAGATCGGCGTCAGCAGCTCACGCCCTGCGACATCGAGGATCATCACCACCGCGATGAAGCCGAATGCGGCCACCGCGATCAGGCATTCGACACGGTGCCAGGTCTGAACGACCCAGCGCGCGCCGGCCGGTGCCGGCGCGAAGCCCGAGCTCATTTGGTGCAGGCTTTGCGTCCGGCTTCCATCGCGGCGAAGAAGCCGGCTGCGTCACCGCCGGTTTCCTTGACGATCTGCGGATAGATCGGTTCCATCGCCTTGCGCCAGGCGTCGCGCTGTTCCTGCGAGGCCGGCAGCGCCTGACCGCCGCCCTTCTCGAACATGCCGTACAGCGTGTTCTCGAAGCCGCGGATCTCCTCGCGGTGCTGGGCCGAGGAGTTGCGCGCAAGCGCGCGCTGGATCGCTTCCTGATGCGGCTTGGACATCTTGTCCCAAACGCCCTTGTTCATCAGCGTCAGCGCCGGCGAATCGTAGGCATTCACGCGCGACACCACTGGCGCCACTTTGGTCAGTCCCGAAGGCAGGCCATAGGTGATGGTGGTCAGCACGACGTTGGCCATGCCGGTCTGGAAGGCCGGGATCCACTCCGGCAGGCCGAGCGGGTTGACGCTGGCGCCCAGCGAGGTGAAGAACAACGCCTGCGTCTTGTTGGCATAGATCGCCGCCTTCGCGCCGTTCAGTTCGGCCGGCGCGACGAAGGGCTTGGTGCCGAACAGGTCGATGCTGCCCACCGAAGTCCAGTTCAGGAACTGCACGCCCTTCTTGGCGAAGGCTTCGGAGACGATCTTCGTCATGTGGTTGTCGATCACGCAGTCGCCTTCGGCCGCATTGCGGAAATAGAAGGGCATCAGCAGCAGTGCCACCTCGGGCACCACGAGCGCGGCCGAGCCGCCCGAATAGCCGCCCATATCGATGCGACCGCGCGCGACCTGCTGCACCGTGTCCTGCTCGCTGCCGAGTTGCGAGCCGAAGAAGGGCTGGATCTTGATTTCCCCCTTGCTTTCTTCGTCCACGTTCTTGGCGAGGCGCTCGACCTGCATGACCCAGGGGTTGCCCTTGGGCGGCGCGCCGCTGGAGTAGCGCAGTTCGATCGGCTTGGGCTGCGCCAGCGCGGCGCCGTGGGCCGACATCAGTGCGGCGGACAGCGCCAATGCCGAAAGCGTGAAGCGGTGGCTCATGAGGAAGGTCTCCGGTAGGTTGGGCGCCGGCATACCAGCCGCCGCGGCGCACGCATCATGAAGGCGGTAGTTCGGCACTTCCATACCGATTCGCCCTAGGGTCTACATTGCGAAGGCGTGCGCAACAAGAGGAAGGCGATGCCATGGCTGTCGAGGAACCGCCGGACCCGCTGATCGGGCCGGCCTGGAAGGGCTGGCCGCATGCAGCGCCGGCGCTGCCCCGCTCCGCGGTCGCTGCGCAGGGGTGGAACATGCTGGCCGGCGATCTGCCTTTGCCGCTTGCCGTGATCCGGCGCGAGGCGCTGATGGGCAACCTGCGCTGGATGCAGGGTTTCGCGCAAGCACATGGCGTCGATCTGGCCCCGCACGGCAAGACCACGATGTCGCCGCAGCTCTTTGCCGCACAGCTGGGTGCTGGTGCCTGGGGCATCACGGTCGCCAACGTGACGCAGGCGCGAACTGCGTTGTCAGCCGGCGCGCGCCGCTGCCTGATTGCCAACCAGGTACTGGCCGAGGCCGATCTGGCTGCCATCGTCTCGTTGCAGCGAGAACACGTGGGTGCGCGTGTGCTCTTCCTCGTCGATTCCGTTGCGCAGGTCGAGTTGATCGAAGCCTGGCGCCAACGGCAAGCCGAAGCACAACCCCCCTTCGAGGTGCTGCTCGAAGTCGGCCTCGACGGCGGGCGCACCGGCTGCCGTGATCACGTGCTGGCCATGGCACTTGCGCGACGTCTGCACGCGAGCACCGCGCTGCGGCTCGTCGGCGTCGAATGCTACGAGGGGCTATGGGCGACGGCGCGCGGCGCCGAGGACGAGGCACTCGTGCAGGGGCTGATGCAGCGCGTCATCGCCGTGGCCACGGCCTGCGACGAGGAGCGGCTGTTCGACTGCGATGAAGTGATCCTCAGTGCAGGTGGATCGTCGATCTTCGACCTTGTGGCCAAGCGGCTCGTGCCCAAGCTGTCGCGCCCGGTGCGCGGCGTGCTGCGCTCGGGTTGTTATGTCACCCACGACCATGGCAACTACAAGCGCTACATGGTGGCGATGAACCCGCGCCTGGATTGCAGCCATGGCTTGCATGCGGCGCTGGAGGTGTGGGCGCTGGTGCAGTCCTGCCCCGAGCCCGGGCTGGCGATCTTGGGCGCAGGCAAGCGCGACCTGTCCTACGACATCGAAATGCCGATACCTGTGTTGTGGTGTGCTCGAGGCGGGCGCAAGCCGATGGCCGCGCCGACAGGCTGGAAGGTCAGTGCACTCAACGACCAGCATGCCTATTTGCGCTTTCCCGTCGATGGCGCGGCGGTCCCGCAGGTCGGCGACCGCGTGGGCCTGGGCATCTCGCACCCTTGCACCACCTTCGACAAGTGGCGCTGGATGGCGCTGGTCGATGACAGCTACAACGTGGTCGACGGCATCGTCACGCACTTCTGAAGCGCGCTACATCTCCAGCACGATCTTGCCGGCCACGCGGCGCTCGGCCATTGCAAGGTAGGCGTCGGGCGCATTGTCGAAAGGGAAGCGCGCGCCGATGAAGGGGGTGAACACGCCCTGGGAGGTGAGCGCATCGACGGCGCGGCGGTTCTCGTCGCCACGCCTCGGGTCGCGTCGTGCGGATTCGCCGGCGCGCACGCCGATCACCGCGAAGCCCTTGATCAGCGGCAGGTTGGTGGGCACCGTCGCAATGCGGCCACTGGCAAATCCAATCACCAGCAGCCGCCCGCCCCAGGCGATGCAATGCACCGAGGCGTCGAACAGGTCGCCGCCGACCGGATCGAAGACCACGTCCGCGCCCGCACCGTCGGTCAGGTCCTTGACGGCATCGCTCAAGCCTGCAGCGCCCTCGTCCACGACCAGCAGGTGCCGCGCACCGGCGGCGCGTGCGGCTTCGAGCTTGCGCGCCGAACTGCCGGTGGCGATGACCGTCGCGCCAAGATGGCGGCCGAGTTGCACCGCCGCCAGCCCCGTGCCGCCGCTGGCGCCGTGCACCAGCAGGGTTTCGCCCGGCTGCAACGCGGCGCGGCGCACCAGCGCCACCCAGGCGGTGAGCGCCGTCACGCCGTAAGCCGCGCCTTGCGCGAAGTCCAGCCCGGTGGGCATCGGCCGCAGCATCGCAACCGGTGCCACCAGTTCCTCGGCGAAGGCACCGCCGTGGCCGCCATAGCAGACCTTGTCGCCCGGCCGCAGGGCCACCACGGCGGACCCGCATTCCAGGACCTCGCCGGCGCATTCCATGCCCGCCACGAAGGGCAGCGGCGGCTTGTGCTGGTACTTGCCCTGCGTCATCAGCAAATCCGGGAAGTTCAGCGCCGCGGCGCGTACGCGCACGCGCACCTCGCCCGGTGCCAGCGCCTGATGCGGCCGTGCCGACAGTTGCAGGCCCGACAGGTCGGGCGACAGTGCGGTGCACATCCAGGCGCGGTGTTCCATGCTGCGATTGAACCACCGGGTCGCGGCGTGCGCAGTGCGGGGCTTCTGCTAGGCTCGTTCGACCCAGGACATCCGAGCGCCAGACCATGACACAGGAACTTCCCGAGCAGGGCCGGCCGGCCGGCGAGGTGTTGCGCCAACTGCGCGACTACGGCCGCGACGACCCGCACTACCAGGACGCACGGCTGTGGAGCCTCGTGTACTACCTGGACCCGGCACATGCCGAATTCCTGAACGAGGCCTACCAGTCCTACTCGTCCGCCAACGGGCTGAATCCCAGCGCCTTCAAGAGCCTGAAGCGCTTCGAGAACGACATCATCGCCGCCACCGCCAAGCTGCACCACGGCACGCCCGAGGTCTGCGGCGTCGTCACCTCGGGTGGCACCGAAAGCTGCCTGATGGCGGTCAAGACCTACCGCGACCTGGCGCGCGCGAAGCGTGGCGTCAAGGCGCCCGAAATGGTGCTGCCGACGACTGCGCACGTGGCCTGGTTCAAGGCCAGCCAGTATTTCGGCGTGAAAGTCCGGCTGCTGCCGCTGGACAAGCAACTGCGCGCAGACGTGAGGCAGCTCAAGCGCCTGATCAACCGCAACACGGTAATGGTCCTGGGCTCCGCGCCGGAGTATCCACACGGCACGATCGATCCGATCGAAGCCATGGGCGAGATTGCGCAGAAGGCGGGCATCCCAATGCATGTCGACGCCTGCGTCGGCGGCTTCATCCTGCCCTTCATGGAGATGAACGGCATCGAGCTGCCGCTGTGGGACTGGCGCGTGCCCGGTGTGAGCTCGATCTCGGCCGACCTGCACAAGTACGGCTTCGCGGCCAAGGGTGCATCGACCATCACCTACCGCGACCTGGAGTTGCTGAAGCATCAGATGTTCGTCTACGAGGACTGGCCCGGCGGTGTTTTTGCGTCCGCCGCGCTACTGGGCACGCGACCGGGCGGTGCCTACGCCGCGGCGTGGGCGGCGATGCAGCATTTCGGCATCGACGGCTACCGTGACCTGGCGACGTTCACCAGCATGGCTTTCGACGCCATGCACGAAGGCATCGAGGCCATGCCCGAGCTGCGCGTGCTGGGCGACCCGAAGGGCCCGCTGCTGGCCTATGGCTCGGCCACGCCCGAACTCAACATCTTTGCCGTCGGCGACCAGATGGACAAGAAGGGTTGGCATGTCAACCGGCTGCAAGCGCCGGACGGACTGCACGCGATGATCACCGCCCAACACCTGGCGGTGGTGGACGACTACCTGCACGACCTGCGCGCCGCCGTCGCCACGGTGAAGTCCGACCCGAGCCTGGCGGGCAAGGGCGGCGCCGCCACCTACGGCATGATGGCGCATCTGCCGCTGCGCGGCATGGTCAGGAGTCGCGTGCTCGACATGTTTTCCGGCATGTACCGCGCAGGCGGCGCGCCGCTGGACCTGCATGCGCCGGCCAACAGCGCAGCGCAGCCTTTGCTGGAGCGTCTGGCTGCGCGCTATGTGCAATGGCGCCAGCGGCGCTGAGAGCTTGAAGCGCCAATCCTCGGCGCCGGCGCCGCCTGTGGCGAGGGGGCGGGCACGGCCGGAAGTGCCGGAGGCTAGACTTAATGCCAAGCAGACGCTTTGCAAAAACCATAGAGGCATGCACACCATGATCGAACGCACCTTGTTCAATGCCGACCACGAGGCCTTTCGCGATAGCTTCGCGCGTTTCGTCGACAAGGAGATCGCGCCCTTTCATGCCGAGTGGGAAGAGCAGGGTTATGTCGACCGCGAGGTTTGGCGCAAGGCGGGCGCCAATGGCTTCCTGTGCATGACCATGCCGGAGTCCTACGGCGGTGCCGGTGCCGACAAGCTTTATTCGGTCCTGCAGATGGAAGCGCTCAGCGCAGGCATCTACAGCGGCATCGGCTTCGGCCTGCACAACGAGATCGTCGCGCCATACATCCTTTACTACGGCACCGAGGCGCAGAAGGCGAAGTACCTGCCCCAGCTGGCCAGCGGCGAGATGATCGGCGCGATCGCGATGAGCGAGCCGGCCGCCGGCTCCGACCTGCAGGGCGTGAAAAGCACGGCCATCCGCCAGGGCGACCACTATCTGCTCAAGGGCTCGAAGACCTTCATCACCAATGGCTGGCATGCCGATCTGGTGATCGTTGTCGCCAAGACGAATCCGCAAGCCGGCGCCAAGGGCACCAGCCTGCTGCTGGTGGAGCGCGGCATGCCCGGCTTCGAACGCGGCAAGCGGCTGAAGAAGGTGGGCATGAAGGCACAGGACACCTCGGAGCTGTTCTTCGACGATGTCAAGGTGCCAGTGGAGAACCTTCTCGGCGGGCCGGACCAGGAGAACCGCGGCTTCATCTGCCTGATGGAGCAACTGCCGTGGGAGCGTCTGCAGATCGCCATCGGCGCGGTGGCGGCGATGCAGGCCACCATCGACCAGACCATCGCCTATGTCAACGAGCGCAAGGTCTTCGGCCAGGCCGTGGCGGCCTACCAGAACACACGCTGGAAGCTGGCCGAACTGCAGACCGAGGCCCAGGTGGCGCGCGTCTTCGTCGACAAGTGCATCGAGCTGCTGCTGCAGGATCGGCTCGACACCGCCACCGCGTCGATGGCCAAGTACTGGTGCAGCGACCTGCAGAACAAGCTCATCGACGAATGCGTGCAACTGCACGGCGGCTACGGCTACATGTGGGACTACCCGGTGACGCGCGCCTGGGCCGACGCCCGCGTGCAGCGCATCTACGGCGGCACCAACGAGATCATGAAGGAAGTGATCAGCCGCACGCTCGGCCTCGGCAGGTGATGATGTCCGAGGCCCACGCCGTGCCCCAGCGCCGGCCTCGCGGCCGGCCACGCAAGGCGCCCGAGGCGCTGGACGAGGGGAATCGGCGGCAGGAACTGCTGCGCGTCGCGGCACAGCTGTTCAGGCGCAAGGGCTTTGCCGCCACCACCACACGCGACATCGCCGCTGCCGCCGGCATGCGCTCGGGCTCGCCCTTCTATCACTTCGACAGCAAGGCGGCGCTGTTGTTCGCGGTGATGGAGCAGGGCATGCGTGCGGCGCTGCAACGCCAGGCCGACGCGCTGGCCGGCGCATCGCCCGAAAAGCAGATGCACACGCTGGTGCGCGCGCATTTCGACATCCTGCTCGGCCCGGGCAGCGACTTCATACCGGTGATGTTGTACGAATGGCGCTCGCTGACGGCCACCCAGCGCGCCGCCATCGCGCGGCTGCAGCGCGACTACGAAGCCGCCTGGACCGGCGCCCTGCAGGGCCTGTGCGAGACGGGGCACATCCGTGCCGATGCGCGCGTCGCAAGGCTGATGTTCCTGGGCGCGCTGAACTGGTCGGTGCAGTGGTACAAGCCGAAGAAGGGCGCGTCGCTGGAGGAATTGACGGATCAGGCGATGCAGCTCTTTGTGCCCACCCTCGATGCTGGAGACAGACGATGAACGACCGCGCCGCTTTCACCCGGATGGACCAGAGCACGGCTGCCGACTGGCAGTTGATCGCCGCTGAGTTCAAGCAGTTCAGCCAGACCCTGCCGGAGCGCATCCTGGCGCACCTGAAGCTGCTCGACGGCGACTATGGCGGCTTTCCGATCGACCGCTACAGCCACTGCCTGCAGACCGCCACGCTGGCGCTGCGTGACGGCCGCGACGAGGAGTACGTGGTGTGCGCGCTGCTGCACGACATCGGCGACACGCTCGGCTGCTACAACCACCCGGACATCGCCGCGGCGATCCTCAAGCCCTTCGTCGGCGAAGCGAATCACTGGATGGTGCAGAACCACGGCATCTTCCAGGGCTACAACTTCTTTCACCATATCGGGCTGAACCGCAACATGCGCGACGATTTCGCCGGCCACGAGCACTACGCGCGCACCGAGGAGTTCATTGCGCTGTACGACAACCCGGCCTTCGACCCGAAGGCCGAAACACTGCCGATCAGCGAGTTCGAACCGATGCTGCGGCGTCTGTTCGCGGCGCCGAAGCAGTCGGTGTACAAGGCGGCGCTCGAGGCATAGGCGCCGCCGACGATGCCGCGGGGCGGCGGCCCGACAATGGCGACATGAATGCCCAGACCCTGTTCGGTTTCCATGCCGTCACCGTGCGACTGAAGACGGCTGCCGCGTCGGTCATCGAGGTGCATGTCGATGCATCGCGACGCGACCAACGCATGCGCCAGCTGGTCGAGCGTGCGCAGCAGGCCCAGGTGAAGCTGATCGACAGCGACGACGCGCGTCTGAACCAGTTGTGCGGCAATGCCCGGCATCAGGGCGTGGTCGCGCGCGTCGCGCCGCTGCCGGCTGCGAACTCGCTCGACGATCTGCTCGATGCGGTGCAAGCCCCGCCGCTGTTGCTGGTGCTGGACGGCGTGACCGATCCGCACAACCTGGGCGCCTGCCTGCGCGTCGCCGATGGCGCGGGCGTGCATGCGGTGATCGCGCCGAAGGACCACGCGGTGGGCCTGAACGCCACCGTGGCCAAGGTGGCCAGTGGTGCGGCCGACACCGTGCCCTACCTGATGGTCACCAACCTGGCGCGCACGCTGAACGAACTGAAGGAGCGTGACATCCGGATCGTCGGCGCCAGCGACGACGCGGACATCACGCTGCATCAGGCCAGCCTGGGCGGCGCGTTGGCACTGGTGCTCGGTGCCGAAGGCAAGGGCCTGCGCCAGCTGACGCGCAGGACCTGCGACCAGTTGCTGCGCATCCCGATGCACGGTGCGGTGGAAAGCCTGAATGTGTCGGTGGCCGCCGGTGTGTGCCTGTACGAAGCGTTGCGTCAGCGGCGCGGCTGACACGCACCGCTACACTGAAATTGAACCCGACCCGAAAGGCCCGCCATGACCGTCATCGCCATCAACCACCCGCTGGTGCGCCACAAGGTCGGCCTGCTGCGCGAGGACGACATCTCGACGAAGAAGTTCCGCGAGCTGACGAACGAGATCGCGCGGCTGCTGGCCTACGAGGCCACCGCCGATTTCCCGCTGGCCAAGGCCACGATCCAATGCTGGAGCGGCCCGGTGGAGATCGACCAGATCGCCGGGCGCAAGGTGACGGTGGTGCCGATCCTGCGCGCCGGCCTGGGCATGCTTGACGGCGTGCTCGACATGATCCCGAATGCCAAGGTCAGCGTGGTCGGTGTCAGCCGCAATCACGAGACCTTGATGCCCGAGCAGTACTTCGAGCGTTTCGTCGGCCACCTCGAACTGCGCACCGCGCTGATCATCGATCCGATGCTGGCCACGGCCGGTTCGATGATCGCCACCGTTGATCTGCTCAAGCGGCGCGGCTGCAAGGACATTCGCGCTCTGGTGCTGGTGGCCGCGCCGGAAGGTATCGCCGCGCTGGACAAGGCGCACCCCGACGTGCGCTGCTGGACCGCGGCCATCGACAGCCACCTGAACGAGGTCGGCTACATCATCCCCGGCCTGGGCGACGCCGGCGACAAGATTTTTGGAACGAAGTAGGGTCGAGAAACAGTGCCTGCGCACTGTTCTCGCTCTACTTCGGGCCCGAGCTCTGCGAGGGCACAGGGATGCAGCGGCGAGCCCGCTACGCTGCCAGCCCCAGCGCACCCACCACCGCACCCACGGCGACCAGCCACACCGGACTCAGGCGTGTCTTCAGCAAGGCCAGCACGGTGAAGGGCACCAGCAGCATCGCGCCCCAACTGGCGCGGATCGGCTCGGTCAGGATCCAGCCCGTGGCCAGCAGCAGGCCCAGCGTCAGCGGCGCCAGCCCGGCGGTGATGGCACGCACGATGCGCGATTCACGCCGCTGCTCGCTGTAGCGCGTGGCGGCCAGCGCCAGCGTGGTCGACGGCAGCAGGCTGCCGGCCAAGGTGGCGGCCACGCCGGCCAGACCGGCGACGTTCCAGCCGACCACGGCCACGAACAGCACATTCGGCCCCGGCGCCGCCTGCGCGATGGCCACCGACGCCGTGAACTGCAACTCGCTGATCCAGCCGTTTTCGCCGACCACGTAGCGCTGCATGTCCGGCGCGGTAGTGATGGCCCCGCCGATGGCCAGCAGTGACAGCATGCCGAAATGCAGGAACAGGTCGAGCAGCACACCCGCGTGCAGCCCATGCACGCCGAAGAGCACCGCGCTCATCGTTGAAGCCGCCACCAGGCCGTGGCCACCGAGGCGGCGCCGAGGCCCAGCACGACGCCGACCATCGGCCAGCGCCATACACCGATGGCCAGGAAGGTCAACGCCGCGAACAGCGCACCCAACCGCCAGCCGAGCGGATTGCCGCGAAGCGTGCCTACCAGCTTCAGGGCCGTGGCGATGACCAGGCCGGCGGCCACTGCACCCATGCCGCGCAGTGCGCCGGCCACGCTGGGCAGGTGCATGAACTGGCCATACAGCGCCGCCAGCAGCAGCACGATCAGCAACGGTACGCACAGCATGCCGCCCAGCGCCGCGGCGGCACCGCGCCAGCCGAAGAAGCGGTCGCCGACCATCAGTGCGAGGTTGACGATGTTCGGCCCGGGTAGCACCTGGCTCAACGACAACGATTGCAGGAACTGCTCGCGGTCCATCCAGCGCTCGCGCTCGACCAGTTCGCGCTGCGCCACCGCCAGCACGCCACCGAAACCCTGCAATGCCATGCGGTTGAAGATCCGAAAGACCTCGCCGACGGACTGCGGCACGCGCAGCGGCGGCGCTGCGGCGTGCGTGAGCTCAGGCATGCGCGCCGGTGTGCATGCGCTTCGCCACCCAGAGGCTGGCCGCCAGCGCTGCGGCCATCCAGGCCAACGCGACCCAGCTCAGCCCGCCGTAGCCGCCCGCCGCGATGATCGCGCCGCCGCTGGCCGCGCCGGCGAACTGGCCGAGGTACATGGCCGAGGAGTTCAGCGAGATCAGCGCCGTGGCCAAGGCCGGCGCGGCCAGCGCCAGCCGCGCCTGCTGTGCCGAGTTCGACGCAAAGCAGCCCACCGCCCAGGGTGCGATGACGATCAGCGCACTGCTCATTCCCACGGCCAGCGGCCAGGCCAGCAGCGACAGTGCCATGCAGCCCAGCGTGAAGGCGACCGCTGTCGCCGCGCCGACGCGGTCGATGACCCGCGTCAGCACGACGTTGCCGAGCAGGCCGATGGCGCCGAACCAGAGGAAGAGCCCGCCGATCTGCGCCGCGCTGGCGCCGAGCACCTGGCTGAAGTACGGCGCGAAGTAGCTGAACAGCGTGAACTGCCCCGCGCTGCTGAGTGCGGTGACGGCCACCACCAGCATCAGCAACGGGTGCGTGAAGACCACGCGCCAGTCAGCGCGCGACAGCGCGGTGGGGCGGATGCCGGCGGGCAGGGCGCGCCACACGCCGAAGGCCGCTCCGGCCGCCAGCAGGCCGACGCCGGCAAAGGCCCAACGCCAGCCCGCGGTCTCGCCGATGTAGGCGGCCAGCGGCATGCCCAGCACCGAGGCCAGTGACCAGCCGAGGAAGATGAAGGTGATGCCGCGCCCACGCTCGGCCGGCGCCGACAGCTCGCTGATGGCCGAGGCTGCCTGCGGCGTGAACGCGGCCGCGCCGAGCATGCACAGGCAGCGCAGCGGCAGCAATGCGGCATAGCTCGGCATCAGTGCGCTGAGCAGGTGCAGCGCGGCGTACCAAAGCAGGGCCAGCATCAGCAGCCGCCTTCGGTCCCAGCCGCTGAGCAGCGCAGCCAGCAGCGGCGAGCCGAGTGCCATGACGACCGCGGCCGCGCTGATCAGCTGCCCGCCCAGGGCCACCGACACCTGCAGGTCACGGACCAGGTCGTTCAGCACTCCGGCGGTGACCATGACGCCGCTGCCGATGGCAAAGTTGCCGAACAGCAGCGCCCAGCGCGCGCCTGGGTGGGCGCCGGCCAGGTTCAGCGCAGCACCTTCAACGCGTCGGGATTGACGATGTTCGTCGGGTTGTTGCTGACGAAGTTGAGCACGTTGTCGAAAGCCGCTGAAAAGTACAGCTCATAACTGTCCTGCTCGACATAGCCGATGTGCGGCGTGCACACTGCGTTCTCCAGGCGCAGCAGCGGGTGGCCTTGCAGGATCGGTTCGCTCTCGAACACGTCGATGGCGGCCATGCCCGGCCGCCCACGGTTCAGCGCCGAGACCAGCGCATGCTCTTCCACCAGTTCGGCGCGCGAGGTGTTGACGAACAACGCGGTCGGCTTCATGCGCGAAAGGTCGTCGAGCTTGACCACGCCTTGCGTGCGCTCGCTCAGGCGCAGGTGCAGGCTGAGCACGTCGCAGCTTTCGAAGAAGGCTGCGCACGACGGCGCCGGCTCGTGACCGTCCTGCGCCGCCTTGGCGCGCGCCGATTCGCTGCCCCATACGCTGACCTGCATGCCGAACGCGCGGCCGTAGCCGGCCACCATCTGCCCGATCTTGCCGTAGCCCCAGATGCCCAGGCGGCGGCCTTTCAGCACCACGCCCAGGCCGAAGTTGGGCGGCATCGACGCGGACTTCAGCCCCGACTGCTGCCAGGCGCCATGCTTGAGGTTGCCGATGTACTGCGGCAGCCGGCGCATCGAGGCCATGATCAGCGCCCAGGTCAGTTCGGCCGCCGCCACCGGCGAGCCCACGCCCTCGGCCACCGCGATGCCCAGCTTGGTGCAGGCTGCCACGTCGATGTGCGAGCCGAGGCGGCCGGTCTGCGAGATCAGCTTCAGCTTGGGCAGCTTTTCCAGCAGCTGGCGCGGGAAGTGCGTGCGCTCACGGATCAGCACCAGCACGTCGGCATCGCGCAGCCGCACCGACAACTGGCCGATGCCCTTGACGGTGTTGGTGAAGACCTTGGCATTCAGGCTGTCCAGCTTGGACGCGCACTTCAGCTTGCGCACCGCGTCCTGATAGTCGTCGAGGATGATGATGTTCATGTACTCGGCATTTTGCCTTGCAGTCGGCGTGACCGCGCGTGGCGCTACCATGCACGACCCACCCAGCCGCGGAGACGAACCCTCATGAGCCTATCGATGCATTCGGCCAGCGCACCCGTCTTTGCCCGCATCATGGCCAGCATGCTGGTGTGGTTCGACAAGGCGCAGGCCCACGCCGAGGCACGCAAGTTCGACACCAGCAACTACCTGGGGCTTCGCCTGGCGCCCGACATGCTGCCGCTACTGCGGCAGGTGCAGATCGCCAGCGACGGTGCCAAGGGCTGCATGTCGCGCCTGGCCGGCGTGGAGGTGCCGAAGTGGGACGACAACGAGAGCAACCTGGACGAGCTGCGCGCGCGAGTGCACAAGACCATCGACTATGTGCGCATGTTCTCCGCCTCGCAGATCGATGGCTCGGACGAGCGCGAGATCGTCATTCCGATGCGCAGCGGCGACTCGCTCAAGCTGCCCGGCGAGACCTTCCTGAAGCACTTCGCGCTGCCCAATTTCTTCTTCCATGCCAGTGCCACCTACATGCTGCTGAGGCATGCCGGTGTGGAACTGGGCAAGGCCGACTTCCTCGGCCGCTGACGCGCCGAGCGCGCGGTTCAGAACAGCGTTGCGAAGCCGCTGTTCGCCCCGGCGCGGGGGAAGAGCGATTCGATGCCGCGCTGCAGGTGCTCGCGCTGGGTGCGGCATTCGCGCACCGGCAAGGCGTCGAACACGGCGGAGCGCAGCAACCACAGGTCGGCCGGTTCCTCGGCATGGCGCACCTGGAAGCGCAGCCATTCGGCGCGCGCGCCAGCCAGTTCGTCGATGGCCAGCAGGTAGGTCTGTTTCAGGTTGACGAAGGCCCGCCGCGCCGCGATACGCGCCTGACGGTCGTGCGGCGTGCCGACGCCCGCCAGCGCCGCACGGTTGGGGTGATGGCGTGGTTCGGTGGTGCTCACAGCGGTGCGAAGCCCGAGCGCGGTGCGCGTGTCGGGAAATGGCGGTTCAGCTGCGATACGCGGCGCTCGGCCTCGTGCTGGCTGTGATGTACCGCCACCACGTTGTACAGCTCGGCGCGCAGGTGCCACAGCTCGCGCAGCGTGCGTGCCTGGTCGATGCGCATGCACAGTGCGCGTGCGGTCTCGGTGCCGATGTCGTGCATGCTGTCGCGGAAGTCCTGGCGCACTGGGGGCAGCCGGTTCAGCGACGGCGAGCCCTGCAGCGGGCCCGGCGCCAGCAGCCAGAAGCACAGCCGCTGCCAGGGCGAGCGCGGCGCCTGGCGCAACGACGGCGGGCAGACCTCGCCACGCCAGCCGATGCGCGAGGCCAGCGAGTCCCGGTAGCGGGGGCGAAGGAGCAGGCTGAAAGACATCATGGCTGTGACTTCGGACACATGGCAACAAACTTGAGCACATTGTTCGGCGCCGCCACGTGTGCTAAGCGTTGAACAAAGGGCACAAGGGCCATCAGTTCGATGTCGTCGGCCGCGCCCGACGCTGCGGTTTGCCGGGAGGCGGCGCCGCCCGCGCTGCGTGTCAGCGGATCAGAGCGTGCCGTACTGCTGCTTGCGCAGCGCGGTGTAGCGCCACCAGGGCGTCGGTGCCGCGCCATGCATGAAGTCGACCGCCGCCATGAAGGTGTCGAGCACGCACGGGTCCTGGCGCCTGCCGCTCTTGACGCACAGCGACTGGTACAGCGCGAAGGGGTCGCGGGAGCGCAGCTCGCGCGGGTGCTGGATGCCCAGCAGTCGCAAATCCTCGGCCAGCGCCGGGCCGATGTTCGGCAACTGCTCCAGCCGTTGGCAATCGGCCGGTGTGGCGGCCTTGGGCGACTTGACCATGTGTGCCGCTACATGAGCATGGTGTTGCGGATCAGGCCCACGGCCAGGCCTTCGAGTTCGAAGCTCTCGTCGTCGGGTGCGACGTGCAGGGTCTCGAAGTCCGGGTTCTCGGGGATCAACTCGATGCCGGCCTTGGTCTTTCGGAAGCGCTTGACCGTGACCTCGTCGTCGAGGCGGGCGACGACGATCTGGCCGTTCTTCGCTTCCTTGCCCTTCTGCACCGCGAGCAGATCGCCGTCCATGATGCCGGCGTCGCGCATGCTCATGCCGCGCACCTTGAGCAGGTAGTCGGGTCGGCGCGTGAACAGGCTGGCTTCCATCAGGTAGGTCTGGTCGATGTGTTCCTGCGCCAACATTGGCGCGCCGGCCGCGACGCGGCCCACCAGCGGCAGCGTGAGTTGCGCGATGTGCGGCAGCGGCAGGCTGTACTGCTTGCCGAACTGGCTCAATCGCGCGGCATTCAGCGCGCGTAATGTGTCAGACTTCAAGCGGATGCCGCGCGAGGTGCCGCCCACGAGTTCGATCACCCCTTTGCGCGCCAGGGCCTGCAGATGCTCTTCGGCGGCGTTGGCCGAGCGGAAACCGAGTTCGGCCGCGATCTCGGCGCGCGTCGGCGGGGCGCCGGTGCGCTCGATGGCGCTTTGCACCAAGTCGAGAATCTGCTGTTGGCGGTCGGTGAGCTTGGGGCTTTCGATCATGGGGTTCCGCTCTTGGCTAAGGTAGCTGGGTGTTTGTCCAGTGACTGTATTTTCATACATAGTCGTCCAAAATGCAAAACAGCACGCGCACGACCGTCATCCTCGGTACCGGCGGCACCATTGCCGGCACCGCCGAGCAGGCACAAGACAACGTCGGCTACAAGGCGGCGCAACTCGGCGTGGCGCAGTTGATGGAAGCTGTGGCGGCGCCCGGACGGGTCGAGACAGAACAGGTTGCGCAGGTCGACAGCAAGGACATGGACCACGTGCTGTGGCAGGCTCTGGCGCATCGCGTCGCATTTCACCTGGCACGCGACGAGGTCGGCGCCATCGTGATCACGCACGGCACCGATACGATGGAGGAGACGGCCTATTTCCTTCACCGCGTGCTTGCCCCAACCAAGCCGGTGGTGATGACCGCCGCGATGCGCCCGGCCAGTGCGCTGCTCAGCGATGGCCCGCAGAATCTGCGCGATGCGCTGGCGCTGTCGGCCACGCCAGGTGCGCGCGGTGTGCTGGTGGTGATGGCGCAGCAGGTCTTTGCCGCGCCGGGGCTGCGCAAGGCGCACAGCTACCGGCTGGACGCGTTGTCAGGCGGTGACGCCGGCCCGCTGGCGCGCATCGAGGAGGGGCGCTTGCGGCGCTTCCGCAAATGGCCTGATGGCGCGGCGCTGGGCATGGCCGCGGTACAGCGGCCAGTGGAGTCATGGCCGCGGGTGGAGATCGTGCTCAGCCACGCGGGCGCCGATGGCCGCCTGGTGGATGCGTTGCTGCGCGAGCCGCCGCAAGGCATCGTCGTCGCCGGTACCGGCAATGGCACCGTGCATGTGCAGCTTCAAGCGGCGCTGCAACGTGCCGTTGCCAGCGGCGTGGCAGTCCGCCGCTGCACGCGCTGCGCTGCCGGCACGGTGATCGGCGGCGACGCCGAAGGCCTGCTGTCGCTGGGTGAACTGTCGCCGGCGCAAGCGCGCGTGGCGTTGCTGCTGGAACTGCTGGCCGCGCGTGCGTGATTGATGCCGGCGGCAGGCCGGCACGGTGACCGTCAGGCCACGCTCAGTGCCACGTCGATGTTGCCGCGCGTGGCGTTCGAGTAGGGGCAGACCTCGTGCGCGGTCTTCACCAGCGCCTCGGCTGCGGCCTTGTCCATGCCCGGCACGCGGACGGCCATGGCCACCGCAATGCCGAAGGCGCCGGGCTTGCCGCTCATCGGGCCGATCGAAACGTCGCAGGTGATGGACACGTCGGCCGCAAGCGCGATCTTCTGCTTCGCCGCCACGGCCTTCATGGCGCCGATGAAGCAGGCCGAGTAGCCCGAGGCGAAGAGCTGTTCGGGATTCGTACCGGGGCCGCTGTCGCCGCCCAGTTCCTTGGGCGTGGACAACTGCAGCTTGATCTTGCCGTCGGACGATTCGGTGCTGCCAGTGCGCCCCCCGGTGGAGGTGGCGTGGGCGGTGTAGAGGGCTTTGTCGATGGCCATGAGGGTTTCCTTCGAAGTGACGCGGCAGGGGCTGCCGCAAGGGTGGTGCGCGACGCTCAGGCGACGCGCGAAGAGGCTTCGGCAAGGCGGCGCCGCAATGCCTTCAATCGCTGCGTCAGGTCGGTCATTTCGCCGAGCTCGCAGCCAGTGGCGCGCGCCATCTGCTCGGGTACGTGCAGGGCACTTGCGCGCAGCGCGCGGCCTGCGTCGGTGAGGCGCAGCAGCACGCGCCGCTCGTCGGCGCTGTCACGTTGCCGCTGCACCAGGCCGGCGCTTTCCAGCCGCTTGAGCAGCGGCGTCAGCGTGCCGGAATCGAGCGCCAGGCGCTCGCCTAGCTGTGACACGGTCTGGTCGTCGCCTTGCCACAGCGCCAGCATCGCCAGGTATTGCGGGTAGGTCAGGCCGAGCGGTTCGAGCATCGGCTTGTACAGCTTGGTCATTGCCAGTGAGGCCGCGTACAGCGCGAAGCACAACTGCCGATCGAGCGACAGCCAATCGGGTGCCGTCGCACCGTCGACCGAACTGCGTGGGATTGTGAAATTGGCCTTGGGCGCGCTGGACATGCACTATAGTATAGTGAACAATTGCATTGTGTGCAAGTTAATTGTCCGGCAAGTTCTGCGGTCAGCGTAGCCGGGTCTCAGGACGTGGCGCCCAGCGTTTCAAGCTTGTCCTGCAGCGTTAGCCAGCGCTCTTCGAGCAGGTGCACTTCCGCGGCAATATGTGCCAGGCGACGACCGAGCTCGGCGAAGTCCTCGGCCTGCCCCGAACCATCGGCCAAGCCGGCTTCGACCTCGGTCTTCTCCGCGGCCAGGCGCCCCATGCGCGATTCGACCTGCTGCAATTCGACGCGCAGCGGCCGTGTGCGTTCGGCCAGTTTGGCGCGCTGTTGCTTGTCGGACTTGCGCTCGTCCCGTGATGCCGACGGGTTGCGCCTGACGGCCGCGACGGCGGGCGCCGGGGTCGGCAGGTCGGCTTCGGCCTCGGCGCTTCGCTGCCAGACCGGAGCGGGCTGGCCCTTGGCGGTGGCACGCGACACCTCCAGCAACCATTTCTGGTAGTCATCCAGGTCGCCATCGAAGGGCACGACCTCGCCGTGGCTGACCAGCCAGAACTCGTCGCAGACCTCGCGCAGCAAGGCGCGATCATGGCTGACGAGCATGACCGTGCCTTCAAATTCGTTCAGCGCGATCGACAGCGCCTCGCGCGTCGTCAGGTCGAGGTGGTTGGTCGGCTCGTCGAGCAGCAGCAGGTTGGGGCGCTGCCAGACCAGCATCGCCAGCACCAACCGCGCCTTTTCGCCGCCCGACAGCGAGCCCACCGGCTGCTGCGCCATCTCGCCGGTGAAGCGAAAACGGCCGAGGAAGTCGCGCAGCTCCTGTTCGCGTGCGGCCGGGCCGACATCGCGTGCCAGCCGCACCATGTGCATCAGCGGGCCGTCGTCGAGTTGCAGCACGTCCAGCTCCTGCTGCGCGAAGTAGCCGATGACCAGACCCTTGCCCTCGACGATCTGGCCATCCAACGGCGGCAGCGCGTGCGCGATGGTCTTCACCAGCGTCGACTTGCCTTGGCCGTTGGCGCCGAGGATGCCGATGCGCTGGCCGGCCAGTACCGATCGGTCGATGCCGCTGACGATGGGAATCCGGCCGTATCCGCACGACAACCCATCGAAGGCCAGCATCGGATTGGGCAGACTCTGCGGCTCGCGGAACTCGAACTCGAAGTCCGACGCGGTCAGCACCGGCGCGAGCTTCTCCATGCGCGCCAGCGCCTTGACGCGGCTTTGCGCCTGCTTGGCCTTGCTTGCCTTGGCCTTGAAGCGGTCGATGAAGCGCTGCAGATGCGCCATGCGCTCCTGCTGGCGGCCGTATGCGGCCTGCGCCTGTGAGATGCGCTCGGCGCGCATCTCCTCGAAGGCGCTGTAGTTGCCGGTGTAGCGCGTCAGCGTGTTGTCGTCCAGATGCACCGTGACACGCGTGATGGCGTCGAGAAACTCGCGGTCGTGGCTGATGATGATCATCGTGCCCTCGAAACGCTTCAACCAGGCCTCGAGCCAGACCAGCGCGTCCAGGTCGAGGTGGTTCGTCGGCTCGTCGAGCAGCAGCAGGTCGGCCGGACACATCAGCGCGCGCGCCAGTTGCAACCGCATGCGCCAGCCGCCCGAGAAGCTGTTTACCGGCGACTCGAGTTGCGCCACCTGGAAGCCCAGGCCGAGCAGCAAGGCCTGGGCGCGCGCGCTGGCGTCAAAGGCGCCGGCCTCGTCCAGCGCCATGTGCGCGTCGGCCATCGCGTGGCCATCGCCGCTGGTTTCGGCCGCAACCAACGCCGCCTGCGCGCGCTGCAAGGGCGCGTCGCCCTGCAGCACGAAATCGGTGGCGCTGTCTTCGGTCTCGGGCATTGATTGCGCCACTTCGCCGATGACCCAGCGTGGCGGGATCTCCACGTCGCCGGCGTCGGCATGCAGCCGGTCCGTCAACAGCAGGAACAGGCTCGACTTGCCGGCACCGTTGCGGCCGATCAGGCCGACCTTCTCGCCCGCATGCAGCGTCAGGTTCGCGTCCTGCAGCACGACCTTGGTGCCGCGTCGCAGCGTCAGGTTGCGCAGCGTGATCACGGCAATTGCTCGCGCATCAGCAGCAGCACCTGGTCGTCGCCGGCGCTGGTCGGCAGCCACACCGGTTGCAGCCTGGGAAACGCGGCTTCGAAGTGCTGCCGCTCATGGCCGATCTCCAGCACCAGTGCGCCCTCGTCGTTCAGATAGCGGCCTGCGTGGCGCAGCAGCCGGCGAATGAACACCATGCCATCGTCACCACCGTCTAGTGCCAGCGCGGGCTCGGCGCGGTATTCGGCCGGCAGTTCCCGCATCGAGGCCCGGTTGACATAGGGCGGGTTGCAAAGGATCAGGTCGAATGGCCCCGACACCGCGGCCAGGCCGTCGCCCTGGTGCAACGAGATTCGTCCGTCCAGATCGTGCCGCGTGACGTTCAGCCGCGCCACGTCCAGCGCATCGGCCGAAAGATCGGTGGCCATGATGTTTGTTGCAGGCCAGGCCAGCGCGGCCAGCACGGCCAGGCTGCCGTTGCCGGTGCACAGGTCGAGCAGACGATGCGGCGGCTGCGTCAGCCACGCATCCAGCGTGCCGTCGGCCAGCGTTTCCGCGATCAACGAGCGCGGCACGATCACGCGTTCGTCGACATGGAAGGCCAGGCCCTGCAGCCAAGCCTCGCCGGTCAGATAGGCCGCGGGCTTGCGCGTGACGATGCGCTGTTCGATCAGCGCCTCGATCGCCGCTTGCTCCGCGCTCGTCACCTCGCGCGCCGCCACGCCGTCCAGGTCATGCAGCGGCAGGCCCAGGCGCCACAGCGCCAGCCACACCGCCTCGTCGAAGGCGTTGCTCGTGCCATGCCCAAACGAAACACCCGCCTCCTGGAGGCGGGTGCTGCAATGCTCGATCAAGGGCAGCAGCGTCATCGCAGCAGATTTTCCAGTGTGCGCCGGTAGATGTTCTTCAGGCCTTCGATGTCGGCCACGGCCACGTTCTCGTCGATCTTGTGGATGCTGGCGTTGATCGGACCGAACTCCACGACCTGCGGGCAGATCTTCGCGATGAAACGCCCGTCGGAGGTACCGCCGGTGGTGGACAAGGTGGGCACGATACCGGTCTCGTCCTGGATCGCCCGGCCCAGCGCCTGGCTCAGGCTGCCCGGCGGCGTGAGGAAGGTTTCGCCACCCAGCGTCCAGTCCAGCGCGTAGTCGATGGCATGGCGGTCGAGCACGGCATGCACGCGCGCCTTCAACGCATCCGCTGTCGACTGATTGCTGAAGCGGAAGTTGAACATCAGCTCCAGCTCGCCCGGAATGACATTGCCGGCGCCGGTACCGGCGTGGATGTTCGACATCTGCCAGCTGGTGGGCGGAAAGAACGCGTTGCCTTCGTCCCAGCGTGTGGCCACCAGTTCGGCCAGCGCCGGTGCGACATCGTGGATCGGGTTGCGCGCCAGTTGCGGGTAGGCGATATGGCCCTGCACGCCCTTGACCGTGAGCTTGCCCGACAGCGTGCCGCGGCGGCCGTTCTTGATCATGTCGCCGAGCGTCTCGACCGAGGTCGGCTCGCCGACGATGCAGGCGTCGATGGCGATGTCGCGCTGCTGCAGCATCTGCACCAGGCGAACCGTGCCGTCGACGGAAGGACCTTCCTCGTCGCTGGTGATGAGGAAGGCGATGGCGCCGGCATGGGCGGGAGTGGCGGCGACGAATTCCTCCACCGCCACCACCATCGCGGCGATCGACGTCTTCATGTCGGCCGCACCGCGGCCGAACAGGTGGCCATCGCGGTGCGTCGGCACGAAGGGGTCACTTGCCCAGCGCTGCAGCGGGCCGGTGGGCACCACGTCGGTGTGGCCGGCGAAGGCCAGCGTCGGGCCCGGCTGGCCGCCGCGGCGCATGGCCCAAAGATTGGTGACGCGAAAATGGTCCGGCCCCTGCACCAGGCTTTCACATTCGAAACCGATCGCGCCGAGACGATCGGCCAAGAGCGCCTGGCAGCCGGCGTCGTCCGGCGTGACGCTGGCGCGTGCGATCAGCGCCTCGGTCAGGCGCAACGCATTCAACGGAGCACCCTACGGCCTGCGGCCGTTCCCGCCGGGCGGGAGCAAGCCCCTTCGGGCGGCCGGGCGGGGCTCATCTCGGCCCGAGCGGCGCGGCGCGCGTCTCGGGCGGCAACACGTCCAGCGTGATGTCGGTGAAAGTGGCGCCTTCGCTCTCTTCCCTGGGTTCGCTGGCCTTGGACACCGGGGTCAGGTCGTTATGCAGGCGCCACAGCAGGTTGGTCGGCGAATCGGCATAGGCCATTCCCTCGTCGCGCGAAACCGCGCCTTCGGTGATGAGCCGGGCGATGTCGGCCTCGAAGCTTTGCGAACCCTCGGCCAGCGACTTCTCCATCGCTTCCTTGACGCCGGCCACGTCGCCTTGCGCGATCAATTCGGACACGAACACGGTATTGAGCATGACTTCCGCCGCCGCGACGCGCCCGCCGGCCTGCGCGCGCAGCAGCCGCTGCGAGATGATGGCGCGCAGGCCTGCGGCCAGGTCGGCGAGCAGCGCCGGCCGCGCCTCGGGCGAATAAAAAGACAGGATGCGGCCCAGCGCGTGATAGCTGTTGTTGGCATGCAGCGTGGCCAGCACGAGGTGACCCGACAGCGCGTAGGAGATGGCCGCGGTCATGGTCTCGCGGTCGCGGATCTCGCCGATGAGGATGCAATCCGGCGCCTGGCGCAGCGCGTTCTTCAGCGCGATCTGCAGCGTTTCGCAGTCGCGCCCGACCTCGCGCTGGTTGACCACCGACTTCTTGTTGCTGAACAGGAACTCGATCGGGTCCTCGATCGTCAGGATGTGGCCGGCGGATTGCTGATTGCGCCACTCCAGCATCGATGCCAGCGTGGTGCTCTTGCCGGTGCCCGTGGCGCCCACCATCAGGATCAGGCCGCGCTTTTCCAGCACCAGCGTGGACAGCACTGACGGCAGGCCCAGTGAATCCAGTGCCGGGATGTCGAAGGGAATGCAGCGGAACACCGCGGCCATCGTGCCGCGCTGGCGGAAGGCGGACACGCGAAAGCTGCCGATGCCCGGCAGGCCGACTGCGACGTTCAATTCGCCGGTGTCGTCGAACTCCTCGAACTGTTGCGGTGTCAGCAGTTCACCCAGCAACTGGCGGATCTGCGGCGGGCTGAGCACCTGGTCCGACAGGTTCAGGATCTGCCCGTTGATGCGGATCAGGATCGGCGTGTTCGCCGACAGGTACACGTCCGACGCGTTCTTCTCGGCCATCAGCCGCAGAACCTTCTCCATGTTTCCCGCACTCATGCTTTGTCCTTGTTCAGGCTCGGAGGAGCTCGTTGATGCTGGTCTTGGCGCGTGTCTGCGCATCCACCCGCTTGACGATGACCGCGCAGTACAGGCTGTACTTGCCGTCGGCACTCGGCAGATTGCCGCTGACCACCACCGA
>JAHECC010000175.1 GCA_024641965.1 Rubrivivax sp. | reverse complement strand
CGTGGACATCGGCCGTCCGCGCGACGTCGCCGAAATCAAGACCTCGCCGCGCTTCGTCGAGCTGCATGCCGCCATCTGGGCGGTGCTGCGCGAGGAAGTGCTGAAGGGCTACCAGCAGCAGCTGGCGGCCTGACGCCGACCCAAAGGACCCGGAATGCCGAACATCACCGTACGCGCCGCGCGCCCCGACGAATATGCCGCCTGGACCCCCCTGTGGCGCGGCTACCAGGCCTTCTACAAGGTGGACATCGCCGAGGACGTGAGCCGCATCACCTGGCAACGCTTCTTCGACGACAACGAGCCGATGCACTGCGACTTCGCCGAGGTCGACGGCGTGGTGCGCGGGCTGGTGCACACCATCGAGCACCGCAGCTGCTGGATGACCGAATGGTCCTGCTACCTGCAGGACCTGTTCGTCGAGCCGGCGATGCGCGGCCACGGCCTGGGCCGCAAGCTGATCGAACATGTCTACATGCAGGCCAAGGCGCGCGGCTGTGCGCGCGTGCATTGGCTGACGCACGAAACCAACACCGATGCGATGCAGCTCTACGACCGCATCGCCGACAAACCCGGCTTCGTGCAGTACCGCAAGTCGATCTGAGGCCGGCGCACGATGTGGGCCGCGCTGAAACCGAACCCGCGCAACCTGCGCGCCTGGCAGCTGATGCTGCTGGTGGCATTGCTGCTGTTCTGGTTCGCGATGACCCGGCCGGGCCTGCTGCCGAACTTCATGTTCGAGAACGACAAGCAGGCCGCCTTCTTCTTCGGCGAGCCGCTGGTCGTGGCCGGACGCATCTGGAGCTGGTTCGTCACGCAGCGCGACATCTACCGGCACCTGTGGGTGACGTTGATCGAAACGCTGCTGGCCTTCGGCATCGGCTCGGTGCTGGGCCTGCTGGCCGGGCTGTGGCTGGCGCTGCAGCCGATGGCATCCGCGCTGCTCGAGCCCTACATCAAGGCCATGAACTCGATGCCGCGCATCATCCTCGCGCCGATCTTTGCGGTGTGGTTCGGCCTGGGCATCGGCAGCAAGGTCGCGCTGGGCGTGACGCTGGTGTTCTTCATCGTCTTCTTCAATGTCTACCAGGGCGTGAAGGAAGTGTCGCCGGTGGTGCTGGCCAATGCGAGGATGCTGGGCGCGAGTCAACGGCAGTTGCTGCGCCATGTCTACCTGCCCAGCGCCACGGCCTGGGTCTTCAGCTCGCTGCACAACAGTGTCGGGCTGGCTTTCGTTGGCGCGGTGGTCGGCGAATACCTGGGCTCGTCTCAGGGTGTCGGCTACCTGATCCTGCAGGCCGAAGGCAGCTTCGACATCAACACGGTGATGGCCGGCATCCTGGTGCTGACCGCGTTTGCGCTGGCGCTGGATGCGGCGGTGACGCGCATCGAGAAGAAGCTGATGAAGTGGCAGCCCCGCAGCGGCGAAACCGAGAAGCTGTAGCTCGTGCAGGCGGGCATCGAGCGCCGCCAGTCGCTGCGGTGCCGCCGGCAGCTGCCCGCTGATGCAGGAATGCAGCGTCGCGGCCAACGAATACAGGTCGGTCCATGGACCCATCATGCTGTCAGCGCTGGGTGCACGCTGCTTGCCCGGCCTCTGCGGGCCGGGGCTACAGCCCAGCGCCGCCGCGGATGCAGAATCCAGCTCATCACGTCGCCACTTTCCGGGAGGGCCGCATGGCCAAGGACTTCGACACGATGGAAGACTCCAACCGCAGCGCCAACGCGAGCATCCACCAGGTGTCCGACCCGGCGCGGCGCATCTGGCTGCAAGGCGGCCTGGGTGCGCTGGCCGCCGGCCTGTGGGCACCGTGGCTGAGCGGCTGCGCCAGCATGGGCGCCAAGGAAGACGCGCTGCTCGGCTTCAAGTCGGTGCCTGTGACCGACAAGGACACGCTGGTCGTGCCCGAAGGCTACGCCGCGCTGGCGATTGCCGCGTGGGGCGAGCCGGTCGGGATGGCCGGCAACATGCCGGCGTGGAAACCCGATGCCAGCAACAGCGCCGCCGATCAGGCGGTGCAGATGGGCATGCACCATGACGGCATCGAATACTTCCCGCTCGACGGCAGCAGCATGCGCGGCCTTTTGGTCATGAACCACGAATACACCGACGACGGCTTGCTGCATCCCGGCGGCATGACGCCGTGGAACGCCGAGAAGACGATGAAATCGCAGGCCGCGCACGGCGTGTCGGTGATCGAAGTCGAGCTGAAGGACGGCCGCTGGAACCTGGTGCGCCCATCGAAATACGCGCGGCGCTTCACCGCCTACACGCCCTTCGCGCTCAGCGGCCCGGCGGCCGACCACAAGCTGATGAAGACCGCCGCCGACCCGGCCGGGCGCACCGTGCTGGGCACGCTGAACAATTGCGCCAGCAGCATGACGCCCTGGGGCACCTACCTGTCGGGCGAGGAGAACTGGGCCTTCTACTTCGACGGGCCCGAAAAGATGAGCGCCGACCAGGCGCGCTGGGGCATGCGCAAGAAGAGCTTCTACCCCTGGGCGACGACCGACAAACGATTCGACGCGACCCAGCACCCGAACGAGTTCCACCGCTTCGGCTGGGTGGTGGAGATCGACCCGACGGACCCGATCAGCCTGCCGGTGAAACGCACCGCACTCGGCCGTGCGGCGCACGAAGGGGCTTGGGTGGCCGTCACCAAGGACCGGCGCGCGGTGGTCTATTCCGGCGAAGATGCGCGCTTCGAGTACATCTACAAGTTCGTCAGCCGCGACAAGATCGCATCCGGTGGTGCCAAGGCCAACGGTTCGCTGCTCGACCATGGCACGCTGTACGTGGCGCGCTTCGACGCCGACGGCAGCGGTCATTGGTTGCCGCTGGAGCAAGGCCAGGGCCCGCTGACGGCCGCCAACGGCTTTGCCGACCAAGGCGAGGTGCTGATCAAGAGCCGCCAGGCCAGCGACCTGCTGGGCGCGACGAAGATGGACCGTCCGGAGTGGCTGGCCATCGACCAGGCCAAGGGTGAGGTCTATTGCACGCTGACCAACAACAGCCAGCGTGGCGCCAAGGACAAGCCCGGCGTGGATGCCGCCAACCCGCGCGCCAACAACGTCATGGGCCAGATCATCCGCTGGAAGGAAGACGGCGACTTCGATGCGCTGACGATGCGCTGGGACCACCTGGTGCTGGCCGGCGATCCGGCCAACGAACGTGCCGAGGCCAAGGGCAACATCCGCGGCGACATCTTCGCCTGCCCCGATGGTCTGATGCTCGATGCGCGCGGCGTGCTGTGGGTGCAGACCGACGCGCACGCCACGCAGATGTACAAGGGTGAGATGAAGGGCTTCGGCAACAATCAGATGTTGGCTCTCGACCGCACGACCGGCGAGGTGCGGCGCTTCCTCACCGGCCCGGTGAACTGCGAGGTCACCGGCGCGACGCTGACACCCGATGGGCGCACGATGTTCATCAACATCCAGCATCCGGGCGAAGCGCCCGGCGACCGCAGTGACCCGGCCGACCCGACGAAGTATTCGAACTGGCCCGACCGCCAAGCCGGCGGTCGGCCACGCTCGGCAACGGTGGTGATTCGCAAAGCCGACGGCGGGGTGATCGGCACATGAGCGGTACCCCGCGCATCGGCGACAGCCTGAAGGGCCAGCGTGTGCTGGTGACGCAGAGCGGCGACTTCATGGGCCCGGCGCTGTGCGAGGCCTTCGCCGCGCATGGCGCGATGGTGCTGGCCGACGAACGCGCCCTCGATGCGCCCGAGGCCGTGCACGCCATGGTGCAAGCGGCCGGCGAGGTGCAGGTGCTGGTTGCCAACCTCGGCGTGCCGGCGCCCAGCACCTACGCGCATGAGGTCGGCGACGACGAGTGGCGTCATGTCTTCGCGCACCTGGTCGATCCGCTGCCGCGGCTGGCGCGCGACGTACTGCCAGGCATGATCGCGCGGCGCGCCGGCAAGATCGTCGTCATGGGCAGCGCCACCGCGCTGCGTGGCCAGCGCCGCACCTCCACCTACAGCGCGGCGCGCGGCGCGCAACTGGCCTGGGTGCGCGCGGTGGGTGCCGAAGTGGCGCCGCACAACGTGCAGGTCAACCTGATCGCGCAGAACTTCGTCGAAAACCCGATGTACTACCCGCCGGAAGTGCAGGCGCTGGACGCCTTCCAGAAACGGTTGAAGCGCGAGGTGCCGGCAGGGCGCCTGGCCACGGCGCAGGAGGACGCGCTGTTCGCGGTGTTCCTGGCGTCGAGCGAGGTGAACTTCATCGCCGGCCAGGGCATCGCCTTCAGCGGCGGCTGGGCGGTCTGAGTCTCAAGCTGCGGGGTCTTGCGCTCTGTGCCCGCGCGGCGGTCCGCCGAGCCGGTCGCCGACGTGATCGCGCAAACGGCTGACGATCTCGCCGACGAGCTCCAGCGTCTCGTCCTGCCCCGGCGCCAACACGGCTTTCTCGCGCACCGAGTAATGCATCATCAACAGCGTGCGCATCTTGGCGAAGGTACGTGCGTTGCTGTGGCCGCAGACGCCCATGTCGTTGTGCAGCACATGATCGATCACGCCCGGGTCGAGCAGCTGCACCTGGCACACCATCGCCAACTGCGCGATCTCCAGATCGATGCCATCGAAGTGCCGGTACCAGCGCTGATGGAGATGCGCGAGTTCTTCGCTCATGACGCGGCCTGGCTTTTGCTCACGGGGCCATTGCAGCCCAAAAAGATCGTAGCCAGGCGGCCGCGAAATCCGCACGGCGCGCCCTGGTTTGCGGGCGCTTTTCACGCGATACGCGCAAGAACACGATGATTGTGGTCCGTGGATGGCTTCGGAAGGGCACAAGCGAATGATCAAGCGACGTCGACTCCTGGCCGCAGGCATGCTCTGGCCAGTGTTTCCCGCTCCGGCTGCTGACGCTGCCCAGGCTGACGTCGCGGCCTTGCTGCGCGAGGGCGGCGTGGTCATCGCCTTTCGCCATGCGCTCGCCCCGGGCACCTACGACCCACCGGGTTTCAAGCTCGGCGAGTGCGGCACGCAGCGCAACCTGAGCGACGAAGGGCGGGCCCAGGCGCAACGCATCGGTGCCTGGTTCAAGGTGCAGGGGCTGCGGCCAGCGCAGGTGCGCTCCAGCCCGTGGTGCCGTTGCATGGACACGGCCACGCTGGCCTTCGGCACGGCCACGGCCTGGTCGGCGCTGGGCTCGCCGCGTGCGTCCGGCCCGAGCGCCAACGCCGCGGCACTGGGCGAATTGCGCCAGGGTGTGGTCGCGGCATCGGCACAGGGCGGCCGCTTCGAGGTGTGGGTGACGCACATGTTCGTGCTGTCCGACCTGGCAACCACCGGCAGCGCCTCGGGCGAGGGCCTGGTGCTGCGTGCCGACAGCGACGGCGCACCCAAGGTGCTGGCGCGGCTGTCGATTGCCTGAGCTTCAGGTCAGCCGGTACAGGTCCAGCCGTACCCAGTCGGCCTCGCGCTGGCCGCAGGCGATGGCCATGACCTTGTTCAGGTGTGCCCATTGCGGTGCGCCGGCGGTGAAACGCACGAGGGTGCGGAAGAAGTACTCGTCGCGCGCCACCGCCTCGCCGCGCGCCAGGCGCTGCATCACCGAAGCCGGGCCGTGGCGCATGCCGTTGCTCTGCACCTCGATCAAGGCCCCATCGTCGGCGCGGATGACGTAGTGCGCAGCAATGTCGAGCACGCCGTCGGCACGATTGATCTGCCAATCGACGCCGCCTTCGACCAGCGTGCCGTTGAGTTCGGGCCCCTGCACGGTGCCGCCACCCAGCGGCACGTAGCGGCGTTCGCCGTGAGGCGCGGCGCCCAGCGTGACCAGCGTGCCGACCTGGCAATCGATATGCGTCATCGGCAGCAGTGCGGGGGGCGGCGGCAAGGTCGGCATCGGTGACTCCGGTTTGTGACGAACGGGGCTCGGGGGCCGAAACCTAGCGCGACGGCCCCGGCCCGGCTCGGGGAACTCGGCGGCGGCGCCGGCGTTTCAGGTACACACCGAAGGTCCACCCCACGTGTACCAATGCCCAGGCGAGCAAGCCGCCGACCACCGCAAACACCGCCAGGCCCAGCACCAGCGGCTTGCCGATGTCCTGAGCGCGTGCCAGCCAGCCCGGCGCATCGACCGGGTGCTCGATGGCGGCGTCGGCCAGTTCGCTGGCCAGCACCGGCTTCACCGGTTCACCCAGCAGCGCCCCGCCGGTTTGATAGGCGGCCAGGAACACCGGTGCGTAGGTGAAGGGGTTGGTGACCAGTGTCGACACCGCCGCCACAGGCAGGTTTGCGCGCAGCAGCACCGCGAACACCGCTGCGCCGGCAATCTGCAGTACCGGGAGCAGGAAGCCGAAGAACACGCCGATGCCTGCACCCAAGGCCACGCGCCGACGGTTCAGCTGCCACAGCCACGGCCGGCGCAAGAACGGGCCCATCCAGCGCAGGCCGGGGTGCGCCTTGAGCGTGTCTTCGTTCGGGATGCGGTGCTTGATCCAGTCGCGCATGCCGCGATGATGCCAGCCGCACTGCGTGGCTGCCGCGTCAGGTCAACCAGGCGCAGCAGCATGACTCGGGAACAGGTCGAAAGCCGCAGTTCACTGGCGGATCAGGCCCGCGGCGAAAAAGGCGGTTTGAGCCGGCGCCGGCGCGGCCCGGTACAAACGCACGCTGAAGCGGCCCACCCAACGCGCCGCATCGTCGCCCTCGGCGACCAGGGCGGTCCACCCCACGGGCAGCTCGAGCCTGGCGACGAAACGGTCTTGCGTCAATCCCGTCGTGCCAGTGCCAGCCGCACTGCCAGGCCCACCAGCACCAGGCCGCTGCAGCGGTACAACCACACCAGTGCCATCGGCCGCGAGCGGAACCAGGCCGAAAGCCGTCCGGCGAACACCGCCACCGGGCCTTTCATGGCGAAGGTCAGTGCGGCGAACACCAGGCCGAGCACCGCGATGGTGGCGGTGGGATGGCTGGCGCCAGGCGTCACGAACTGCGGCAGGAAGGCGAAATAGAACACTGCAATCTTCGGGTTGCTGATGTTCGACATTGCGCCGGTGAGGAACAGGCGGCGCGCCGACTGCGGCGCCGCATCCGCCGCGGCCAGGCTGGCCGAGCGAGTGCGCAGCAACTGCACGCCCAGGTAGAGCAGGTAGGCCGCGCCGGCCAGCTTGATGGCGGTGAACAGCCAGGTCGAGGTCTGTAGCAGCACGCCCAGCCCCGCCGTGGCCAGCAGCGTGTGGCCGACCAGGCCAACGCTGACGCCGGCCGCGGTGGCCACGCCGGCACGGGTGCCGTGCGTGATCGAGCGCGACATGACGAGGATCATGTCCTGCCCCGGCGTGGCGATGATGGCCACCGAGGCAACGAGGAAGATGAGCCAATGCGCTTCGATCATGCAGCCTCCGGCCGCTTGAAGCTTCTGCGCGCTCGCTCGGCCTGGCTGCGCACCACGCAACCCACGGCATGGTCGTTGATCAGCCCCATCGCCTGCATGAACGCATACACCGTGGTCGGGCCGACGAACTTCCAGCCGAGCCTCTTCAGGTCCTTCGACAGAGCGATGGACGCTGCGGAGGTCGACGCGGTCTGCGGCGGCGCAAGTTGCGCGGCGTCGGGCTCGTAGCGCCAGACGAAGGCCGCCAGCGAACCCTCGCGCG
>JAHECC010000174.1 GCA_024641965.1 Rubrivivax sp. | reverse complement strand
GCGCTTCGGCGGCATCGACATCCTGGTGAACAACGCCAGCGCGATCAGCCTGACGCCGACCACGGCCACGCCGATGAAGCGCTTCGACCTGATGTTCGGCGTCAACGTGCGCGGCACCTACTGCTGCACCCAGGCCTGCCTGCCCGAACTGATCAAGAGCGCGCAGGCCGGGCGCAACCCGCATGTGCTGAACATGAGCCCGCCGCTGTCGATGCGCGAGCACTGGTTCAAGAACCACGTCGCCTACACCATGGCCAAGTACGGCATGAGCATGTGCACATTGGGCCATGCCGGCGAGTTCAAGGCCTACGGCATCGCGGTCAACAGCCTGTGGCCGCGTACCGCCATCGCCACTGCGGCGCTGCAGATGATCCCCGGCGTGGACATCGGCAAGTGCCGCAAGCCCGAGATCCTGGCCGACGCCGCCTATCTGATCCTGACCAGCGACGCGAAGACCGTCAGCGGGAACTTCTTCATCGATGACACGCTGCTCGCCGAGCGTGGTGTCACCGACCTCGAGAAGTACAGCGAGACACCGGGCACGAAGGATTTCATTCCCGATTTTTTCGTGGACTGAGGTCCACACAACGGGTGCCTAACGGCTTCAGGCCAGGTGTAGAGTCACCCGATGCGACGCAGAGGCGCCATCCTCACCGGCAGCTTGTTCCTGGCCGCGCCCGCCATCGTCCTGGCGCAGGCGGCGGGCAAGACCGTACGCATCGGCGTGCTCTTCGGCGATGCGCCGCTGAAGCATGAAGAACAAGCCCTGCTCGAAGGGCTGCGCGAACAGGGCTTGGTCGAGGGCAGGAACCTGGTCATCGAGCGTCGCTATGCCGAGGGGCGCCTGCAGCTGGTGCCGGGCTATGCGAGCGAGCTGGCCACGCTGCAGCTCGACGCCATCATCTCCACCTGCACACCCACCACGCGCATTGCGCAGCAGGCCCTTGGCACGACCCTGACGTCGACGCCGATCATCATGGCGGCCGTGGCCGACCCCGTGGGGCAGAAGCTCATCGCCAGCCTGGCCAAGCCCGGCGCCAACGTGACCGGGCTGTCCAGCCAGGCCGAGGACATCATGCCCAAGATGCTGGAGCTCTTTGCCAGCGTGCTGCCGCAGCCGGCCAAGGTCGCGGTGCTGATGGACCTGAGCAGCGGCGTGCACCCGCGCATGTGGCGCGCGCTGGGCAAGGTCGCGCAGAAACTGGACATCCGGCTGGTGAAGGTCGAAGCTGGCAGGAAACCCGGCGACCCGGCGTTGCCCGCGGCCTTCGACGCGGCGGCGCGACAGCAGGCCGATGGCGTCTTCGTGCTGCCGGACGAACCCTTCTTCATGATGAGCCGCGCGCAGATCGTGGCACTGGCCGCCAGGCATCGCCTGCCCGCCTTCTACGGCGTGCGCGAGTTCGTCGATGAAGGTGGCCTGATGAGCTATGGCGAAAGCCTGAGGACGGCCTACCGAGGCCTGGCGCCTTACATCGCCAAGGTTGCTGCCGGCGCAAGCCCGGCCGACATGCCGGTGAGCCAGCCGACCCAGTTCGAGCTGGTGATCAACCTGCTCACCGCCAAGACCCTGGGCCTGAAGCTGCCGCAGTCGCTGCTGGTCAGCGCCAACGACGTGATCCAGTAGGCCGGGCTACTGGGCCGGCAGTTGCCGCGGGTTGCCCTGGCCATCGATCGCCACGTAGGTCAGGTTGGCCTCGGTGACCTTCACCACCTGCAGGTCGGCCGGGTTGCGCTCGGCAAACACCTCCACGTGCACGGTGATCGAGGTCTTGCCCACGCGCTCGACCTTGGCATAGAAACTCAGCAGGTCGCCGATCGACACCGGCTGCTTGAAGACGAACTGGTTCACGGCGACGGTGGCGATGCGGCCCTTGGCGATGCGCGACGGCAGCACCGCGCCGGCCATGTCCACCTGGGCCATGATCCAGCCGCCGAAGACGTCGCCATTGCCGTTGACGTCGGCCGGCAGCGGCATCACGCGCAGCACCAGCGTGCTGCCGTCAGGCAAACTCAGGGGTCCGCCGGGCTGAAGTTCGCTGTGGCTTGATGGCTGATTCATCGGCGTCATGTTCCCTGGTCCGTGATCGGGTCATTCTTTCACGCTACCCCTGCTGCTTCCATGCGCCGTACTTCCGCCGCCCCGACTGTACCGACGGAGCCGCCCACGCGCGCCACGCCGCGCTCGGACTGGGTCACGCTGCGCAAGCTGCTGCCCTACCTGTGGCAATACCGCTGGCGCGTCGGCCTCGCGCTGGCCTTCATGGTCGCGGCCAAGGGCGCCAATGTCGGCGTGCCGGTGCTGCTGAAATACCTGGTCGATGCGCTGTCGATCAAGCCCGGCGACGCCGCTGCGCTGCTGGTCGTGCCGGTGGGGCTGCTGGTGGCCTATGCCGGGCTGCGCCTGTGCACCTCGCTGTTCACCGAACTGCGCGAGCTGATCTTCGCCAAGGCCACCGAAGGCGCGGCGCGCAGCATTTCGCTGCAGGTGTTCCGCCACCTGCATGCGCTGAGCCTGCGCTTTCACCTGGAGCGGCAGACGGGCGGCATGACGCGCGACATCGAGCGCGGCACGCGCGCGGTGCATTCGCTGATCTCGTACTCGCTGTACAGCATCGTGCCCACGCTGATCGAGATGGCGATGGTGCTGACGCTGCTGGCCTGGAAGTTCGATGCGCTCTTCGCGTGGATCACCGGCGCTGCGCTGCTGGTCTACATCGCCTTCACGGTCACCGTCACCGAATGGCGGACGAAATTCCGCCGCCACATGAACGAGCTGGACTCGGTGGCGCACACGCATGCCATCGATTCGCTGCTGAACTACGAGACGGTCAAGTATTTCAACAACGAAGACTTCGAGGCGAAACGCTACGACGACAGCCTCGAAAAGCTGCGCCGTGCGGCGCTGAAGAGCCAGAGCACGCTGAGCCTGCTGAACACCGGGCAGCAACTGGTCATCGCCGCGGCGCTGGTGGCGATGCTGTGGCGGGCCACGCAGGGCGTGGTCGATGGCCGGCTGACGCTGGGCGACCTGGTGATGATCAACGCCTTCATGATCCAGCTGTACATCCCGCTGAACTTCCTGGGCGTGCTGTACCGCGAGATCAAGCAGAACCTGACCGACCTGGACAAGATGTTCCGCATGCTCGAAACGCATCGCGAGGTGGACGACGCGCCCGGTGCGTCGGCGCTGCAGGTCAGCGAGGGCGCTGTGCGATTCGAAAACGTTTCATTTGCCTACGAGCCGGCCCGGCCGATCCTGCACTCCTTGAGCTTCGAGATCCCGGCCGGCAAGACGGTGGCGGTGGTCGGCCCCTCGGGCGCAGGCAAGAGTACGCTGGCGCGGCTGCTGTTCCGCTTCTACGACGTAGGCAGTGGTCGCATCACCATCGACGGCCAGGACATCCGCCAGGTGACGCAGGCCAGCCTGCGCCAGGCCATCGGCATCGTGCCGCAGGACACGGTGCTGTTCAACGACACGGTCGAATACAACATCGCCTATGGTCAGCCCGGCGCGAGCCGCGAGCAGGTGGAAGCCGCAGCGAAGGCCTCGCACATCCACGCCTTCATTGCCGGCACGCCGAAGGGCTACGACACGATGGTCGGCGAGCGTGGGCTGAAGCTGTCGGGCGGCGAGAAGCAGCGCGTGGCGATCGCGCGCACGTTGCTGAAGAACCCGCCGATCCTGATCTTCGACGAGGCCACCTCGGCGCTCGATTCGGCCAACGAGCGGGCCATCCAGGCCGAACTCAAGAGCGCGGCACTGGGCAAGACCGCGCTGGTCATTGCGCACCGGCTGAGCACGGTGGTCGATGCACATCAGATCATCGTGCTCGACGGCGGCCGTCTGGTCGAGCGTGGCTCACATGCCGAACTGCTGGCGCATGATGGGCGATATGCCGAAATGTGGCGCCTGCAGCAGTCGGGGAAAGCCGATGCCGCGCACGCCTGAGCGGCGGCGGCCGTAGCCGGGGTCACCCAGGCACGACATCGGCGGCTGCGGCTCGAGCCATGCGGCGCAGCAGGCGTACATGCATCGGTCGCGTGAAATGCGCCCCGCCGGCGCCGACATGCGGCTCGAAGGCCGCGCGCACCTGCGCGAGCTTGGCCTCGTCGATGCGGTGGTCGGCATAGGTCGGCCGCATCATGCGCTGCTCGAAATCGTCGAAGTCCCTGAATGCGACCGGCATGTTGAAGCGCTGCTCGGCCACCTGTGCCCAGTGCCCGGTGCGCAGTGCGGCGTCCAGGGCGGCCTGCGCCGCGGCACGCACCTCGCCTTCGTCGTTGTACAGGCGGACCACCTCGTTGAAGGGACCGGCATATACCGGCTCCGACACATACAAATGGCCTCCCGGCCGCAGCACGCGGGCCGCTTCGTGCAGGGCCTGCGGCAGCGACGCCTTCGGCACGTGGTGCAGCGATTTCAGCATCAGGACAAGGTCGAAGCTGGCCTCGCCGAACGGAATGGCCTGAGCCACGCCGGCCATGAAGCACAGGCCCGCCTGCGGCGCGGCAAGATTCTTGGCGTGCTGGCGCTCGTCGACCTCCAGTCCCGTTACGCGCGTGTCGGGGTGGCGACTCAACAGCTTGCGCACCAGCGCGGCTGCGCCACAGCCCAGCTCGATGATGTCCTGCCCGGCCAGCGGCACCAGTTGGGCCAGCAGCTCGAGTTCGTCATCGATGAGCGGAGCGGTCTCGGATGGGAGGTTCATCGTGTCCTTCGGGTGGCATTGCGGCGCACGGCGGTGTCGGGCACATTGTTGTGCACATCGACCTGCAGCCTTCGGCCATCGTAGAACAAGGCGGCCAGCACGTCGCGACCGCCGGGCGCCTGCTGTTCTATGGGTCCAAGGTGCGGACAGCTTCTTTCTCGTCGTCAATCCGCACACGGCGAGAATTCCCGGCGTGGTGATCCCGCAGACGTTGCTGCAGCTCGCAGACAGTGTCGTCGATTGATCCTGTTGCCCCGTCGGCGGACGCTCGGCGGCGCATCGTGTCCAATGCTGCGGTTGCAACGGGACTGCGGAAAGCGGAAATGAAGCTCAGGAAAGTTGTCTTTGGCCTTGTTGCGGCCACGGTGGTCGCCGCCGTCGCCGGCTGGTTCAGCCTGGACAAGGAAACGCGTGGCGTGCTGGCCCATCTGCCGACGAACAGTGACGTGTTGTTCTGGAGCCAGGCGCAACGCGACGCGGCATTCCGCGCGCTCGACCGCCTGCCCTTTCTGGCCAAGGCCCGCGACGTGCCGGCCAGCGGCACGCCGACACCGCTGCCGCCGGGGCCCCCGCTGAAGATGGCGCTGGACATCGACACCTACATGGCCGGCCAACGCAGTGCCGCCTTGCTGATCGTGCACGACGGCAAGCTGCGTCTGGAGCGGTATGGCCTGGACTTCGACGCCGCCGGGCGCTGGACCAGCTTCTCGGTCGCCAAGTCGATCACCTCCACCTTGGTCGGCGCTGCGATCCGAGACGGCCACATCCGCAGCATGGACGACAAGGTCAGCGACTACATCCCGCAGATGAAGGGCTCGGCCTACGACGATGTCAGCATTCGCCAGTTGCTGACCATGACCTCGGGCATCCGTTGGAACGAGGATTACGCCGACCCGAACTCGGACGTGGCGCGCTTCAACAAGCACGAGCCGGAGGAAGGCGTCGACGCGCTGGTGAGCTACCTGCGCCGCCTGCCGCGCGAGGCCGAGGCCGGCACGCGCTGGCACTACAGCACGGGCGAAACCAACCTGGTCGGCGTCCTCGTCGGCAATGCGGTCAAGAAGCCTTTGGCGGACTACCTGTCGGAGAAGATCTGGGTGCCCGGTGGCATGGAGCAGAAGGCCACCTGGATCCTCAGCCGCAGCGGGCGCGAGATCAGCGGCTGCTGCATCCAGGCGGCGACACGTGACTTTGCGCGCTTCGGTTTGTTCGTGCTTGACGGCGCGCGGGTGAACGGCCAGAGCATCGTGCCCGAGGGCTGGCTGGCGCAGGCGACGAGCGAGCAGGTGGGCACTGGTGAGCCCGGCCGTGGCTACGGCTACCAATGGTGGACCTATGCCGACGGCAGTTTCGCCGCGCGCGGCATCTTCGGCCAGGGCATCTTCATCGACCCGAAACGCCGCATCGTCATCGCCTCCAACGCCAACTGGGGCGGCGGCGCGAGCAACCCCGTGGACAAAGAGGCGCGCGACGCCTTCTACCGGGCGGTGCAACAGGCGGTCGATGCCGAGGCGGCCGCCGTGGCGCCGAAGCCCCTCAACCCGCTTCGATGACACCCGCGGCATTGTCGACAATGACCGGGCTGTCGAAGTAATTCACGGTGGGTTCTGCACCGTAGCGCTCCTTGATGAAGCTGCGCCACTTGCCGTCATACATGCGCTCGGCGTCGCTGCGCGACTTCCACAGGTAGACGCCGCCGACGGTGCCGCCGTCGTCGGAACGAAGGTAGTACTTCCGCACCAGCCCCGGAACCTCGCGGTAGCGTGGCGCGGTAGCGGCGAAGAGTTCGCGCGCTTTCTCGATCGACACCGGCTCCGGAATGGGAAATTGAACGATTGCAGTGATCATGGCTTGCCTCCTGGTCGAATAGCGGCCATTCTGTACAGCCTATGGCAAAGGCTCAAACGACCTTTTCTCACCCACCCATGAGCGCAGGGAATGCATAGGCGCTACCGTCCGCGACCGTCGCTGGAACTGCTGAAGAGCTTCGAGGCCGCAGCGCGGCACCTGAGTTTCACGCGCGCGGCACAGGAACTGTCCCTTACGCAGTCGGCCATCAGTCGCGCGACCAAGAAGCTCGAGGAACAACTCGGGCACTCCCTTTTCGATCGCATCCACCGTGGGCTGCGCCTCACGCCATCGGGCCACGCGCTGCATCGGGCGGTCGCCGAAGCGTTGAAGCTGATTGACGAAGCCACCGACCGCCTGGGCGATAGCAGCGCTGCCGAGACGCTGACCGTGACCACGAGTGCGCCGCTCGCCTCGATGTGGCTGGTGCCGAAGCTGTCGAGTTTCCTGCGCCGTCATCCGCAAGTCGACGTGCGCTGCCTCGCCACCAATCAATGGCTCGACCTGCCACGCGAACGGCTGGACGTCGCGCTGCGCTGGGCGCCGCCTGGCGCGGGTGTCGCGGACGGAGAGCATCTCTTCGATGTGAGGATCTTCCCGGTCTGCGCCCCCACGGTCGCGGCGGACCCGTCGCGCCCGCTGCGCACGGTCGAGGACCTCGCACGCCATGTCCTGCTCGACCTGGAGACGGTCACTGGGCAGGGCCTGTGGTCCGATTGGGCCCCTTGGCTTGAAGCGAAGGGCCAGGCGAAGCTGAAGCCCGTCGGCGCGCTGCGCTTCTCGCACTATGACCAGGTGGTGCGAGCCGCCATCGACGGCAGCGGCGTCGCCGTCGGCCGCAGCCCGCACAACGCCCGCCAACTGAAGGACGGACTGCTGGTGGCTCCACTGGGCGCTCAGGGCGAGCTGGACTTCGGCTCCTATTTCGCATTGGTCGCAGCGCACGCGGCCGAACGCCCCGTCGTCAGGAAGTTCGTCGAGTGGCTGCACGAGGAGGTGCGAGACGATGCGCTGGGTGCGCCGCGCAGGCTTGGCCTGCAGCGCAGTGCCGGGCGTTGAGCAAACCCTTATCGGGGTGATCGCCCAGGGC
>JAHECC010000027.1 GCA_024641965.1 Rubrivivax sp. | reverse complement strand
CTAACTTGTTTTCATGCGCCCGATTGCAGCACGTCTGCAGCCGACGGCGCAAGACGTGCCGCGCTCGGTGTTCGGGGCCGGATTTGACGGGCTAACCGGTTAGGGGCGCGCCTCGCCGGGGTCGCGCTTGCGTGTCCGAGCAGGTCTCTCTATACTGTATAAATGTACAGTATCGAAAGGTGCTTCACTCACGGTGCGGCATCGGCGCCCGTCGGGCCTGCGCCCGCGCTTCCCGGCGACTCGGGTGCCCCGCAGCAGCGCCTGCTCGGCCAGTTGCGCGAACAGCTTCGCTACCTGCACTACAGCCTGCGCACTGAAGAGGCCTACGTGCACTGGGTGCGCGCGTTTGTGCGCTGGTCCGGGCTGCGCCATCCGCGGCAGATGGGCGCTGCCGAGGTTCAGGCTTTCCTCGCCTGGTTGGCCACCGAGCGGCATGTCTCGGTGTCCACGCACCGGCAGGCGCTGGCGGCGCTGCTCTTTCTGTACCAGAAGGTCTTCGGCCAGCAGCTGCCGTGGATGCAGGCTCTCGAGCGTCCGCAGCGCAAGGCGCGGCTGCCGGTGGTGCTGGCGGTGGCCGAGGTGCGTGCGGTGCTTGCGCTGTTCGACGGCGCGCACGCCGTGCTGGCGCAGTTGCTCTATGGCACCGGCATGCGCATCACTGAGGCCTTGCAGTTGCGCACCAAGGATGTGGACTTCGAACGCAGCGTCATCGTCGTGCGCTGCGGCAAGGGTGGCAAAGACCGGGTGGTCATGCTGCCGGCATCGCTGGTGCCGGCGCTGAAGACACAACTGCGCCGCGCCCATGGCCTGTGGCTGGCCGACGGCCGCGCCGGCCGCGGCGGTGTGCAGATGCCCGATGCGCTGCAGCGCAAGTACCCACGCGCCGGTTCGTCGTGGGCTTGGTTCTGGGTCTTCCCGCAGGCCACGCTGTCGGTCGACCCGCGCAGCGGCGTGCAGCACCGCCATCACCTGTACGACCAGACCTTCCAGCGTGCGTTCCGGCAGGCGGCGCTCGCCGCCGGCATCACGCGCCCGGCCACGCCGCACACGCTGCGCCACTGCTTCGCCACACACTTGCTGCAAGCGGGCACCGACATACGCACGGTGCAGAAGCTGCTGGGCCACAGCGACGTGAGCACGACGATGATCTACACCCATGTGCTCGAGGTGGCCGGCGGCGCGGTGCGCAGCCCGCTGGATGCGCTGCTGCCGGCTTGACGCGTTCGCCGTGGTGTCATGCTGCCCGCCTACGCCGAGCTGCACTGCCGCAGCAACTTCAGCTTCCTGACCGGCGCGTCGCACCCTGAAGAACTGGTGCAACGCGCGCACGCGCTGGGCTATGGCGCGCTGGCGCTGACCGACGAGTGTTCGCTGGCCGGCGTGGTGCGCGCGCATGTCGAAGCCAAGCGCTGCGGCCTGCATTTGATCGTCGGTGCCGAGCTGCAGCTCACGCACCCGGCGGTCAAGGACAAGGGCGATGCCGCACCGGGGCCGCGGCTGGTGCTGCTGGCGATGTCGCGCCGCGGCTACGGCAACCTGTCGCAGTGGGTCACGGTGGCGCGGCGCCGAGCCGCCAAGGGCGAGTACCTGGCGCACCTGTCCGACGTGGAAGGGCGCGTGCCGCATGCGCCTTACCTGGCCGGCCTGCCCGGTTGTTTCGCGCTGTTGCTGCCCGAGGCTTCGCAACCCTTCGAGACGGTGTTCGCGCACGCCATGTGGCTGAAGACCTGGTTCGGTGTGGAGCGCGCCTTCATCGCGCTGGAGCTGCTGCACCATGCGCAAGACGCCGACCATGCCGATACGCTGCAGCGCGTGGCGCACAGCACCGGCTTGCGCCTGGCGGGGGCCGGCGCGGTGCTGATGCATGCGCGCTCGCGCAAGCCGCTGCAGGACATGTTGACGGCCACGCGGCTGAAGCGGCCGGTGGCCGAATGCGGCCTGGCGCTGCAGCCCAATGCCGAAGCGCACCTGCGCTCGCGCCAGCGGCTGGCGGCGCTGTACCCGGCCGATACCCTGGCGGTCACGCTGCACATCGCCGGGCAGTGTGCGTTTTCGCTGGACGAACTGCGCTACGAATACCCCGAGGAGATCGTGCCCGCCGACCACACGCCGGCCAGCTGGCTGCGTGTGCTGGTGGAGCAGGGTGTGTTAAGGCGCTTCCCCCACGGCATGCTCGGCGCACACCGCGCCACGCTGGACGATGAGCTGGCGCTGATCGGGCAGCTGAAATACGAGCCGTATTTCCTCACGGTGGCCGACATCGTGCACTGGGCCCGTGCGCAGGGCATCCTGTGCCAGGGCCGCGGCAGCGCGGCCAATTCGCTGGTGTGCTTCTGCCTGGGCGTGACCGAGGTGGACCCGCAGCGCGCCACGCTGCTCTTCGGCCGCTTCATCAGCGCCGAGCGCAACGAGCCGCCCGACATCGACATCGATTTCGAGCACCAGCGCCGCGAAGAGGTCATCCAGTACATCTACAAGAAGTACGGCCGGCACCGCGCCGCGCTGACCGGCGTGGTCATCAGCTACCGGCCGCGCTCGGCGCTGCGCGATGTGGGGCGCGCGCTGGGACTCGACCTGGATCGCATCGACGCGGTCTCGAAATCCACCCAATGGTTCGACGGCCGCAAGGTGTCGCCCGATCGGTTGCGCGAAAACGGCTTCGACCCCGAGGCGCCGATCTGCAGGCTGTGGGTGGAGCTGACGCAAACGCTAATCGGCTTCCCGCGCCACCTGAGCCAGCACCCCGGCGGCTTCGTCATCGCGCGCGACGACCTGGCCCGGCTGGTGCCGGTGGAAAACGCCGCGATGGCCGATCGCAGCGTCATCCAGTGGGACAAGGACGACCTGGACGTGCTGGGGCTGATCAAGGTGGACATCCTGGCGCTGGGCATGCTCAGCGCGCTGCAGCGCTCGATGCGCTTCATCGGCCAGAAGCTGCAGCGGCCCTTCGAGATGAGTTGCATTCCCGACGGCGATGCGCCCACCTTCGACATGGTCTGTGCCGCCGACACGGTGGGCGTGTTCCAGGTCGAAAGCCGCGCGCAGATGAGCATGCTGCCGCGGCTGCAGCCACGCAACTACTACGACCTGGTGGTCGAGGTGGCGATCGTGCGCCCGGGGCCGATTCAGGGCGGCATGGTGCACCCCTTCCTGCGCAACCGCAGCCTGCCGGACGAGCAGATCGATTGCCCCAAGGAACTGAAGCCCGCACTGATGCGCACCAAGGGCGTGCCGATCTTCCAGGAGCAGGTGATGCAGATCGCCATGCTCGCCGCCGACTTCACGGCCGGCGAGGCCGATGCGCTGCGCCGCGCGATGGCGGCGTGGAAGCGCAAGGGCGGGCTCGGGCCGTTCCACGAGCGGCTGGTCGGGCGCATGGTCGAGAAGGGCTACGAACGCGAATACGCCGAACGCATCTTCAAGCAGATCGAAGGCTTCGGCGAATACGGCTTTCCCGAAAGCCACGCCGCCAGCTTCGCGCTGCTGGTCTACGCCAGCGCGTGGATCAAGTGCCACCACCCCGATGCCTTCTTGGCCGCGCTGCTGAACAGCCAGCCGATGGGTTTCTACGCGCCGGCGCAGCTGGTGCGCGATGCGCGTGCGCATGGCGTGGTGGTGCTGCCAGTGGACGTGACGTGCAGCGACTGGCACAGCGTGCTCGAGCCCGCGGACACAGCGCTTTGGCCGGTGAGGCTGGGGCTGAGCCGCATTGGCGGCTTCCCGCAAGAGGCTGCCGAGCGGCTGCGCGCCGCGCGCGCCGCAGCGCCCTTCGCGGGTCCGGAAGATCTGGCGCGCCGTGCCGCGCTCGATGCCGGCCAGCTGGCGCTGCTGGCACAGGCCGACGCGCTGCATTCGATGCCGCTGGGTCCCCAAGGCGCTGCGCGCCGGCCCCCCGAGGGGGCGCAGCCCGGCCTTGGGAGCAGCCCGGCGGCCGGGCTGGTCGGCCACCGCCACCAGGCCGCCTGGGCGGTGACCGGGGTGGACACACGCGCCACGCCGCTGCTCAAAGGCACGCGCACGCATGAAGCGCCGGTCGAACTGGCGGCGCCGCTGCCGGCGCAGACTATGCTCGCCGACTACCGTTCGATGGGCCTGTCGCTGACGCAGCACCCGCTGGCATTGCTGCGCGACAGGCTGGCCGAATTCAAGGTACAGCCGGCCAGCGTGCTGCGCGGCTTCCGCTCGGGCCAGCTGGCGCGCGCCAGCGGCCTGGTCACGCACCGCCAGCGGCCCGAGACCGCCAAGGGCGTGGTCTTCGTGACGCTGGAAGACGAGACCGGCACGGTCAACATCATCGTCTGGCCCGACGTGGCCGAGGCGCAGCGCAAGCCGCTGCTGGGCAGCACGCTGCTCACGGTGTACGGCCTGTGGCAGCGCGAAGGCGAAGGTGATCGTGCGGTGATGCACCTGATCGCGCGCAAGCTGGTGGACCACTCGGCGTTGCTGCAAGGGCTGGTGACGCACAGCCGAAATTTCCGCTGACACCGCAGCGCAGCGAGCCCGCACCTGCCGGGGCGCCGCGGCCGCCTCTCAGCAGTAGTAGGCCTCGACCTTGCCCTTCAACACGATCAGCAGCGGCCTGCCCTTGCGGTCCAGCGTCTTGCCGGCGGCCACCTTGACCCAGCCTTCGCTGATGCAGTACTCCTCGACATCGGAACGCTCCTTGCCGTTCAGGCGGATGCCGATGTCGTGCTCGAACACGGCGGCGACGTGGTGCACGCTGCGTGCGTCGGTCGAAAGGCGGTCGGGCAAAGCAGGGCGTTGGGTCGGCTCGTTCATGCGGGGTCGGTTCCTCGTGCGTACAACGCCGGGCAGTATCTCCCATGTACCCGATGGCAGCTGCGACACCTATTCTCCATATGCATTGCCCCCGGCCTGCGAAAATCGCCCCATGCAGATCCACCTACAGACCCAAGCGGTGACGCAGGAGATCCGCGACTGGATCCTCGCCCAGGACGCGGCCGGCTGCATCGTCGAGGACATGCACGCGTCGATGCTCGCCAGCGGCTGGGACCCCGGCGTGGCGCGTGCCGTGCTGGCACAGACGCTGCAAGAGCCCGAGGCGGCCGAACCCGCGCAGCCCGCGGCCGCGCCGGTGCCCGACCCCGACCTGGCCGGCGCGCCGTCGGTGCTGCAGTTGCCCGACCGGCAGGTGCAGGTGCTGTTCACGCTGCAGCAGCCGCGCGTGGTGCTGTTCGGCGGCCTGCTGTCGGACGAGGAGTGCGACGCGCTGATGGCACTGTCGCTGCCGCGCCTGGCGCGCTCCGAGACGGTGCAAAACGATACCGGCGGTAGCGAGGTCAACGCCGCGCGCACCAGCGACGGCATGTTCTTCGAGCGTGGCGAGGCGCCGCTGGTGCAGCGCATCGAGCAGCGCATCGCCGCGTTGCTGCGCTGGCCGGCCGAGCGCGGCGAGGGCTTGCAAGTCCTGCGCTACCGGCCGGGGGCGGAGTATCGGCCGCATTTCGACTTCTTCGATCCGGCGCATGCCGGCACCGCGGCCGTGCTGCGGCGCGGCGGGCAGCGTGTGGGCACGCTGGTGATGTACCTGAACACACCGATCCGCGGCGGCGCCACCACCTTCCCCGACTTCCATCTGGAAGTCGCGCCGATCAAGGGGCATGCCGTGTTCTTCAGCTACGACCGGCCGCATGAGTCCACCGGCACGCTGCACGGCGGCGCACCGGTCACCGAAGGTGAGAAGTGGGTCGCCACCAAGTGGCTGCGCGAGGGCGTGTTCAGCTGACGCTGCCCAGGTCCTGCAGTTCCGCCGATTCGACGACACGCACCCCCGGCCGAGCTTCGCGCAGCGCCGCCAGCATGCCCTGGGCCACCGTATGTGCCTGGATCGGTCGCACCGATTTCGGAATCAACCCGGCGAAGGGCGCACTGAGACGCAGTGCCCACTGTTCGCCGATGCGTGCGCTCTGGCCCAGTGTTTCGCGCTCGCCGGCCAGCAGCGACGGCCGCGCGATGACCACGCTGTCGAAGCCCAGCGCTGACACCGCGGCTTCCATCTCACCCTTGATGCGGTTGTAGAAGGTGGCCGAGCGGGCGCTCGCGCCCAGTGCCGACACCACCGCGAAGCGTCTGGCACCTGCCGCCTGTGCGGCGCGGGCGAAGGCCAGCACGGCATCGAAATCGACCGCACGGAAGGCGGCCTGCGAGCCGGCCTGCTTGATGGTCGTGCCCAGGCAGCAGCAGGCCTCGTCGACGGCGGGCAGCTTGGGCAGGTCGGCAAAGTCCACCACCAGCCACTTGGCGTGGCCGTCGGCGTCGGCAGGCTTGCGCCGCACCAGCGAGTGCAGTGCCGGCCGCGGGCGCTGCGCGAGCAGCAGCCGCGTCAGCTCGCGGCCGACCAGGCCGGTGCCGCCGGCCAGCAGGATGCGCGCTGCGGCGCGGCTTGTCGATGCGGCGGGCTTGGTCATGGGCCGCACTCTACCCGGCCGCGCGTTTTCAGCAGCTTGTCCGGGAGCAAGGCACTGTCTAGACTTGGCTGCCATGCAAGCCGATCTGAACCAACTGCTCACGCGTGTCGGCCCGGGCACCGACTGCGGCGCGCTGCTGCGCCGCTACTGGCAACCGGTGGCGCTGCTCGACGAATTCGAACCCCGGCTCGACCCGCGCATGGCCGATCGGCCGCTGAAGCCCGTGCGCCTGCTCGGCCAGGACCTGCTGCTGTGGCGCGACGCGGCCGGCCGCTTCAGTCTGCTCGACCGCGACTGTCCGCACCGCGGCGCCGACCTGGCCTACGCCCGGCACGAAGGCGACGGCGTGCGCTGCCCTTTCCACGGCTGGAAGTTCGACGCCGCCGGCACTTGTGTGGACACACCCGGCGAGCCGAAGGGCTCGACGCTGTGCCGCCACGTGCGCCAGCGCGCCTACCCGCTGCTGCAGCAATCGGGCGTGCTCTTCGCCTGGCTCGGACCCGAGGGCGCGGCGCCGCCGGCGCTGCCGCGGCTGGACTGCTTCGTCGCGCCGCCGAGCCACAGCTTCGCTTTCAAGGGGCTTTGGCATTGCAACTGGCTGCAGGCCTTCGAGGTCGGCATCGACCCGGCGCATCCGTCCTTCCTGCACCGCTATCTGCAGGACGAGGCGCTGGAGTCGGCCGAGCAGGACAGGTCGGGCAAGCAGTTCCGCGCCGCCAGCGTCGGCGAGGTGGCGGGCCAACGCTGGCCGATGACGCGCGTGATGCGCGAGTTCTGCTCGCCCGAGATCCATATCGACTCGGTGCGTGAGGGCGTGATGCGCCTGACCGCGTTGCGTGAGATCGACGATGCGCTGATGCACGTGCGCATCACGCACGCGCTGTTCCCGCACACCTTCGTCATCCCGCTGTCGCCGACGCTGACGATCACGCAGATGCACGTGCCGGTGGACGACACGCACACCTATTGGTACAGCTTCTTCACCAGCTTCGACACTCCCCTGGACCAAGAGGCGATGCGTCAGCAGCGACTGCAGGGCGTGAGCCTGCCCGACTACCTGCCGCGGATGGGTAGGCACAACGACTGGGGCTTCGACGCCGAGCAGCAGCGCACGCGCACCTTTCTCGGCATGGGCGAGGATGACATCAACCGACACGACCAATGGGCGGTGGAAAGCATGGGTGCGATCCAGGACCGCACGCGCGAGCACCTGGGCACGACCGACAAGGCGATCATGGCCAATCGGCGCGTGCTGCGTCAGGCCATCGATACGGTGCGCGCCGGTGGCCGCCCGCCGCTGGCCGACGAGACCCAAGCGCTGACCGGTCCGGACACCATTGACTGCATTGCCCCGGCGGCCGACTGGCAGGTCTTCAGCCGCGATGCCATGACGGCCAAGCGGGCCCGTGCACCCTGGCTGCGCGAGCAGGCCGAGGCGGCGGCTTGAGCGAACCGGCCGACGGCGCCGACCCGGACGACGCGGCGCGGCGCGCCGCATGCATGCGCTTGCTGCAGAAGCTGCCGGGCTTGGGCATCGAGCGCGTACGCATCGGATGGTGCGATCTGCACGGCGCCTTGCGCGGCAAGACGCTGATGGTCTCGGCACTGGCCGACGCGCTGGACCAGGGTGTGGGCATGGTCAGCACGCTGATGCTGAAGGACAGCTCGGACCGTACCGTCTACAAGGTGTTCGAGCCGGGGCTGGCCGAGCGCCTGCCCGGCTTCGGCATGGCCAACAACCTGCTGCTGCGGCCCGATCCGGTGAGCTTCCAGTTGCTGCCGTGGGCCGACGGTACCGGCTGGCTGCGCGCCACGCCTTGTTTTGCCGACGGCTCGCCGGTGCCTATCGACGCGCGACAGCTGCTGCGGCAGGCGCTGGCGCGGCTGGCCGCGTCCGGCTTTGCCCTGCGATGCGGGCTGGAAATCGAGTTCCACATCTACCGCATCGACGCCGAGCCGATGGATCCGATGGCTGCCGCCTGGCCCGGCGCGCCGCCGGCGGTGTCGATGCTGCACCCCGGCTACAACCTGCTGTCAGAAGCCTGGGCCGACCGTTGCGACGCAGCGCTGCGCATCGTGCAGCACACCGCGCAAGGCCTGGGGCTGCCGCTGCGCTCGCTGGAAATCGAACTGGGGCCGAGCCAGTTCGAGGCGGTGTTCGACGCCACCGATGCGCTCACCGCCGCCGACCAGATGGTGCTGTTCCGTAACGGCGTGGCGCAGGCGCTGCGCCGTGCCGGCTACCTGGCGACCTTCATGTGCCGGCCGCCCTTTGCCAACATCATGTCCAGCGGCTGGCACCTGCACCAGTCGCTGGTCGACGGCGTCGATGGCCGCAACCTGTTCATGCGCGAGTCGCCGGCCGAAGCGGTGTCGCCGCAGGATGCCGGCGCCGTGCTGTCGCCATTGGGAGGCCAATGGCTGGCCGGGCTGCTGGCGCATGCTGCCGCCGGCAGCGCCTTCGCCACGCCGACCCTCAACGGTTACGGCCGCTTCGGCGTGAACGCGCTGGCGCCGCGCTCGGTGCTGTGGGGCCGCGACAACCGCGGCGCGATGCTGCGTGTGCTCGGCGTCCCCGGCGACGCGGCCACGCGCATCGAGAACCGCATCGGCGAACCCCTGGCCAACCCCTACCTCTACATCGCCGCGCAGATTCATGCGGGGCTCGACGGCATCGAGCGCGCGCTGCTGCCACCACCGGCCACCGAATCGCCCTATGCGCCCAGCGACCAGCAACTGCCCTCGCGCCTGGGCGACGCGCTGGCCGCGCTGGAGCAGGACACGATACTTTGCCGCGCCTTCGGCTTGCCCTTTGCCGAGCACTACCTGCAGGTCAAGCGCCACGAAGTGCAGCGCCACGAGGCGGCGCTCGACAAGGACGACTGGCAGCGTAGGGAATACTTCAGCCGTTTCTGAGCACCGGAGAAGCCACTTGAGACTGCTCGACATCCTGGCGCGGGCCTGTGCGTTGCTTGGCGGTGCGTTGCTCACCGTCATCACCTTCATGGTCTGCGCCAGCCTGGTCGGCCGCAACACCAGCGGCTGGACACTGGTCGGTGACTTCGAACTCACCGCGTCGGCCGCCGGCGCGGCGATCGCGCTGTTCATGCCGCTGGCGCAGATGCGGGGCAACCACATCATCGTCGACTTCTTCACGCTCAAGGCCTCGGCCGGTGCGAAGGCGGTGCTCGACCGCTTCGGCACCCTGCTGCTTGGCGGGGTGATGGCGCTGATGGCATGGCGCAGCGCGCTCGGCGGCTTGAGTGCCTGGGACAGCGGCGCCGGCTCGATGATGCTGGGCTTCCCGGAATGGATCGTCTACTGCGGCATCGTGCCGCCGCTGGTGCTGAGCGCGGTGATCGCGCTGCTGCAGGCGGCGACCGGTGACTTGCCGGAAGCGACATGAGCCCCCGCCCGGCCGTTTCGCAGGGCGCTCGCACCGCAGTGCGCAGCACGGAGGTTTCCGAGTGAGCCCAGTCGCGCTGACGCTGTCGATGTTCGCGCTGATGCTCGGCCTGATGGCCGTGCGTGTGCCGATCGCAGTGTCGATGTTCGTTGCCGGCGCGCTCGGCTACCTGGCGCAGGCCGGCTGGCTGCCGTTGGCCTACTTTCTCAACACGCAGGCCTTCGCGCGCTTCGCCAGCTTCGACCTGAGCGTCATTCCGCTGTTCATCCTGATGGGCAACTTCGCCACCCAGGGGGGGCTGTCGCGCGCGTTGTTCCAGTGCGCGGCGGCCGTGATGGCGCGCTTTCGCGGCGGGCTGGCGATGGCCTCGGTGATCGCCAGCGCGGCCTTCGGCGCGATCTGCGGTTCGTCGGTGGCCACGGCGGCGACGATCACGCAGGTTGCGCTGCCGGAGCTCAAGCGACACGGTTATTCGGGCCGGCTGGCCACCGGCACGCTGGCCTCGGGCGGCACGCTGGGCATATTGATCCCGCCGTCGGTGCCGCTGGTGATCTACGCCATCCTGACCGAGCAGAACATCGCCAAGCTCTTTGCCGCTGCGATGGTGCCGGGGCTGATCGCGATGTGCGGCTACGTGCTCGCGATTGCCGTCTACGTGCGCCTGTTTCCAGGCCATGCGCCCGACCATGACGACGAGGATGCGCCCAGGCTCACGCTCGGCGTGGTCTGGGGCGTGGTACCGATCGCGCTGATCTTCCTGCTCGTGTTCGGTGGCATCTACGGGGGTTGGTTCTCACCCACCGAAGGCGCCGGCGTGGGTGCGGCGGCCACCTTCCTGGCGGCGCTGCTGAAGCGTGAACTGAGCTGGGCCAAATTGGCGCGCAGCTTCTACGCCACGGCCGCAACCACGGCGATGATCTTTCTCATCTTCCTCGGCGCCGACCTGATGAACAGCGCGCTGGCGCTGACGCAGGTGCCGAACCAGCTGGCCGCGCTGGTGGCCGAGTGGGGGCTGTCACCTCATGCGGTGGTCGGCGCGATCCTGGTGTTCTACCTGATCTCGGGTGCCGTGATGGACGAGTTGTCGGTGATCCTGCTGACGATCCCGATCTTCTTCCCGATGGTCATGGGGCTGGACTTCGGCATGTCGCAGGAATCGACGGCCATCTGGTTCGGCATCATGGTGCTGATGACGGTGGGCTTCGGCCTGCTCACGCCGCCGGTAGGGCTGAACGTGTACGTGGTCAACGGCCTGGCCAGGGACGTGCCCATCGGCGAGAGCTACCGCGGCGTGGTGCCCTTCCTGATCAGCGACCTGGTGCGCACGCTGGCGCTATTCTTCATGCCGCAGATTTCGTTGTGGCTTGTGCAGTATGTAGGGTAAACCGGGACCGCGCCGTTGCTTGCGGGCCATTAACTTTGCACTGTTCACTTCACAGGAGACATGAGCATGAAAAGACGTTCCTTGATCCAGGGTGCTGCCGCAGCGGCGCTGGGCGTTCCGCACCTGGCCGGTCTGGCGCAGCAGAGCCTGACGCTGAAGTTCCACACCTTCATGTCGCCGATGTCCAACGTCTGGCAGATGATGCACCTGCCGTGGATGCAGAAGGTCGAGAAGGAATCCGGCGGACGCATCAAGTTCGAGGCCTACCCGGCGATGCAGCTCGGCGGTACGCCGGTGCAGCTGTACGACCAGGCACGCGACGGCGTGGTCGACATCATCTGGACGGTGTGCGGAAGCACGGCAGGGCGCTTCAACCGCATCGAGGTGTTCGAGCTGCCGTTCATCATGAACAACGCCGAGGCCACCTCCAAGGCCTACTGGGAGTACTTCCAGACGCAGTGCCCCGACGAGTTCAAGGAAACCCATGTGCTGGCGCTGCACGTGCACGGCCCGGGCATGATCCACACCGTGAAGAAGCTGGTCAAGTCGCCGGCCGACCTGCGCGGCATGAAGGTGCGCGGGCCGACGCGGCAGGTGACCAAGCTGCTCGGCGCGATCGGCGCCACGCCGGTGGGCATGCCGCTGCCGGGCATTCCCGACGCGCTGTCCAAGGGCACCATCGACGGCTGCGCCATCCCCTGGGAGGTGGTGCCGGCGGTGAAGGTCAACGAGCTGTGCAAGTTCCACAGCGAGTTCGACCATACCGGTCCGGCGCTGTACACCACCACCTTCGTGATGGCGATGAACAAGCCGAAGTACGACTCGCTGGCTCCCGACCTGAAGAAGGTCATCGATGCCAACTCCGGGCTGGCCACCTCGGCCTGGCTGGGCAAGACGCAGCAGGCCAACGACGTGCTCGGCCGCAAGACCACCGAGGACACGCCGGGCAACACCTTCTACACCTTCACCCAGGCCGAGCGCGAACAGTTCATCAAGCTGTCGTCATCGATCGACGACGACTGGGTGGCCGACATGGACAAGCGCGGCTACAAGGGCAAGGAACTGCTCGCCGCCGCGAAGTCGCTGATCGCGAAGAACGCATGAGCCTCGCCCGGCCGCCCGAAGCGGCTCATTACCGCCTGGCGGCCGCAGGCCGTAGGGTGCACCAGTGAACCCGAGCCTGGCCGAATTCGAAGCCGACGCCCTGCGCGCCGGCTTCGACGACGTGCTCGTGCGTGACTGGTCCAGCAACCACGCGATGGGCGAGCACGCGCACGACTACGCCATCAAGGCACTCGTGGTGAGGGGCGACCTGTGGGTGCAAGGCGCCCACGGGATGCAGCGCTGCCAGGCGGGCGAGAGCTTCGTGCTCGACCCCGGCGAGCTGCACAGCGAAGGCGCCGGTGCGCAAGGCGCGCAGTTCTGGGTGGCCCGGCGCCACCCGAAATAGCGACGGATCACTCCGCCAGGTAGCGCTGCGCCAGCGTACGCCGCGCCGCCGGGCCCAGGCCGAGGCGCTGCTCGAAGTAGCGTTCGATGCCGCCGTGCTCAGCATCCACCGCGTCCAGCGCAGCCTGCAGGAAGCCCACTTCCACGCGCCAGAGCACCTCCAGCGCCTCGCGCGGGGTCTGCGTGGCCGGCAGATCGGGGCGGCGATACAGGTCGTTGCTGAGCAGGAAGTCCTGCATCACGAGCTCGCGCGGCACGCCCAGCGCCAGCAGGATCAGCGCCGCGGCATAGCCGGTGCGGTCCTTGCCGGCAGTGCAATGCAACACCGCGGGCGCATCGTCCTGCAGCAACTGCTCGAACATCGCGGCGAAGCGGTGGGCCTGGTCGTTCACCAGTGACTGGTACAGCTCACGCATCAAGCGGCCTGCCGCGGCCGCGTCGAGGCGTTCGCCCGCGGCCAGCATGTCCTGCATGCGCTGCACCACGCTGGGCTCGATGGCCAGCGAATGCTGCTGCAAGCCGGGCAGCTGGTAGGGCTCGCCGGCACGCTCGTGCACACCGCGGAAATCGAAGGCACGTGACACGCCGAGCTGTTGCAGCAACGCCCGGTCGGCGTCGCTGAGAGCGCCGAGGTGCGCAGAGCGGAACAGCCGCCGCCAGCGCACCGGCCGGCCGCCATGGCCCGGGTAGCCGCCCAGGTCGCGGAAGTTGCTGGCGCCCTGCAAGGGCAGCACGCGAACCGGTTGCTCGGACATGTGCTTCAGCGGCGCCCACCCGAGGCGCGTGCGCCGCCAGGTCGCGGCCCGTCGCGGCGCGGGCCGCCACCGCCACCACCACCGCGGCGCGCTCCACCGCCACCGCCGCCACCACCCCCGCCGTTGCGGCGTGTGCCGCCGACACCGATGGTCATGCGCCCGAGCACGATTGGCTCGGCCTTCTCGCGAGGATCGGGCTCGAAGCCGGGCACGACCTCGCGCGGGATCTCATGCTTGGTCAGGCGCTCGATGTCGCGCAGGAAGATTTCCTCGTCCACGCACACCAGCGAGATCGCCTCGCCCTTGGCGCCGGCGCGGCCGGTGCGGCCAATGCGGTGCACGTAGTCCTCGGGCACGTTCGGCAGCTCGAAGTTGACGACATGCGGCAACTGGTCGATGTCGATGCCGCGCGCGGCGATGTCCGTGGCCACCAGCACCTGAAGGTCGTCGTACTTGAAGTCGGCCAGCGCCTTGGTGCGTGCGGTCTGGCTCTTGTTGCCGTGGATCGCCATGGCACTGATGCCCTGGTCATTGAGAAAGTCGGTGAGGCGGTTGGCGCCGTGTTTCATGCGCGTGAAGACCAGCACCTGGTGCCAGTCGCCGGTCTTGATCAGGTGTGCCAGCAGTTCCTTCTTGCGCTCGCGCGGCACCGGGTGCACCTTCTGCGCAATGTTGTCGGCCGTCTGGTTGCGCCGCGCCACCTCGATCAGCGCCGGCTTGTTCAGCAGCCGGTCGGCCAGCGCCTTGATCTCGTCGCTGAATGTGGCACTGAACAGCAGGCTCTGCTTCTTCGCCGGCACCACCGCCAGCACCTTCTTGATGTCGTGGATGAAACCCATGTCGAGCATGCGGTCGGCCTCGTCGAGCACGAAGATCTCGATCTGGCTCAGGTCCAGGTTGCGCTGGCCATGGTGGTCGAGCAGGCGGCCCGGGGTGGCCACGAGGATGTCGACGCCGCGCCGCAGCTTGTCGAGCTGCGGCTGCATGCCGACACCACCGAACATCACCATGCTGCTGAGCCGGCTGTACTTGCCGTAGACGCGCACGCTTTCCTCGACCTGCGCGGCGAGTTCACGTGTGGGTGTGAGGATCAAGGCACGGATCGGTACGCGGCCACGGGCATCCTTGACCGCGGGTTTGGACATCAGCCGCTGCAGCATCGGCAGCACGAAGCCGGCGGTCTTGCCGGTGCCGGTCTGCGCGCCGGCCAGCAGGTCGCCGCCGCTGAGCACCATCGGAATGGCCTGCGCCTGGATGGGGGTGGGGGTGTCGTAGCCATGTTCATGCACGGCGCGCAAAAGGGGCTCGGCCAAGCCGAGTTCATCGAATTTCATTGAATTTCCCGTGAGGGCGGATCGGGCCTGTCGCTCGATGCACGAGCGCCAGTCGCAGGCGTCGGGGGTATGGGACGGGCGCTGCGCAATCGTGATGACGATCGGCGCGCTCGAGTCGGGTTCGACGGCAGCAAGGAGACTGGTTCAGCGCTGCGTGGGCGCATTCTAACCGTCGCGCGGGTCCGTCACACCTCGAGTGTGTCGCGACGCTAACATGCACGTTTCGACAATGAGGTCGAAGAAGGGGGACTACCGGTGGGCGAAACGAGTACGCGGCAACGACTGGCAGCCATCCTGGCGGCAGACGTGTCGGGGTTCTCGCGCCTGATGGCCAAGGACGAGACCGGCACGGTGAATGCGCTCGACGCGGCGCGAGAAGTTTTCGGTCGCCACATCGCGGCGATGAGTGGCCGGGTCATCGACATGGCGGGCGACTCGGTGCTGGCGGTGTTCGAGACCGCCGCCGGTGCGGTGAACGCCGCGCTGGCCGTGCAGCAGGAAATCGGCGAGCGCTGTGCGGATCAGTCCGAGGACTGCCGCATGCACTTTCGCATCGGCGTGCACCTGGGCGATGTCATCGAGAAGAGCGACGGTACGGTCTATGGCGACGGCGTCAACACCGCGGCACGCATCGAGTCGGTGGCCGAACCGGGCGGCGTCAGCGTGTCGGAAACGGTCGAGAGCGTGCTGCGCCACCGCATTGCCGCCGTGTTCGAGGATCAGGGCCAGCATGCATTGAAGAACCTGCCCAAGCCGGTGCAGGTGTTCAGGGTCCGTGCCAGCGCTGCGGTGGCGAAACCCGTTGCGACAGCAGCCGCCGCGCCGGTCGAACGCGTTTCCAAACCGGCCATTGCCGTGCTGCCCTTCGACAACATGAGTGGCGACGCCGAACAGGAGTTCTTCGCCGACGGCATCACCGAGGACATCATCACCGAGCTGTCGCGCTTCAAGGACCTGTTCGTGATCTCGCGCAACTCGTCCTTCAAGTACAAGGGCCAGCCGGTTCAGGTGCAGAAGTTCGCGCGCGAACTGGGTGTGCAGTACGTGGTCGAGGGCAGCGTGCGCAAGGCCGGCAAGCGCGTGCGCATCACCGTGCAGTTGATCGATGCCGAGACCGACCGCCATGTCTGGGCGGAGCGCTACGACCGAGACCTGGAGGACATCTTCGCCATCCAGGACGAGGTCACCTCGTCGATCGTCGCCATCCTGCCCGGCCGCGTCGAGGCGGCGTCGCGCGACCGCGCGTCGCGCAAGACCACCGACAACATGGCGGCCTACGAATGCGTGCTGACCGGCAAGCGGCTGCACCACCAGAGCAACCGCCAGGACAACGAGCGCGCGCTGGCGCTGCTCGATCGCGCGATCGCACTCGACCCTAACTACGCCCACGCGCATTCATGGAAGGCCTGCGTGCTGGGCCAGCGCTGGGGCTACAGCTGGAGCGACGACCGCGATGCACTGGTGCCGGTCATCGTCGGCGAGCTGGAAAAGGCGCTGGCCCTGGACGACAACGACAGCGACGTGCACCGCGTGCTGGCGGCGGTGCAGCTGATCTATGGCGATTTCGAGAAGAGCCAGTACCACCAACAGCGCGCACTCAGCCTGAACCCGAACGACGATCTGGTGGTCGTGCAGCAGGGCGAGATCCTCACCTGGATCGGCCAGCCCGAGGAAGGCGTCGAATGGATCCTCAAGGCCATGCGCCTGAATCCGTATCACCCGGAACGCTTCTGGGGCCACCTGGGGCGCGCCTACTTCGGTTCCAGGCACTATGCCGAGGCGCTGGACGCGCTCAATCGTCCCGCCAGCGTCGATGCGGCGCGCCTGGCGCTGAAGGCCGCCTGCCATGCCCGGCTCGAGCAGGCGGACCTGGCGCAGGCCTGCGTGCAGCAGTTGCGCGCGCTGCGGCCGCCCTTCGTGCTCGCCGAACATGTGGCGGCCATGCACTATCTGCACGCCGCCGACAGTGAGCACTATGCCGAAAGCCTGGCGCTGGCCGGGCTGCAGTCCTGAGTCGGCGGGTCCTGGTGTGCGTCAGGCCGGAGTGGCGACCAGCCGGCGGCTGATCCACAAGGTGCCCAACCCGGCCAATGCAAAGGGCATGCCGACCCAGGCCAGATGGCTGAAACCAACGCCGCCGACCACCGCGCCGCCGATGGCCGCGCCGATGGCAGTGCCCAGGTAGAGCATCGATGAGTTCAGCGCCAGCAGCATCGGCGCCTGCGCCGGCGCCAACGCCGCCAGGCGTGACTGCTGCGGCGCCATCATGCCGAAGCCGGCCAGGCCCCAGATCACCACCACCACCACCATCGGCAGGTAGTGGCCCTGTGTGAAGGGCACCACACCCATGGTCACGATCAGCACCAGCAACTGCATGGGCAGCACGCGCATCGCGCCGAAGCGGTCGTTGAGCCAGCCGCCCAGCAGTGTGCCGGCCACGCCGGCCAGGCCGAAGATCATCAGCGTCAGTGACAGGCGCCCGGCCGACATCGGCGACAGGGCCTGCAGCACCGGGCCGATGTAGCTGAAGACCATGAAGATGGCGACGAAGTACAGCAGCGTCAGCGCCAGCGTCGACGCGACAACGCCTTGCGCCAACAGCCGTGGCAGGCCTGCAAATGTGGCGCCCGGTGCGTTCAGGTCCCTCGGCATGAATCGCCACACGGCCAACGCCGCCAGCAGCGAAAGGGCCGCGACCAGGCCGACCGGCCAGCGCCAGCCGTAGGTGAAACCCAGCCACGCACCCAGCGGCGTGCCGATGACATAACTCAGGCTGATGCCCAGGAAGACCAATGACAGCGCACGCCCGCGCTGGCCCGGCGCCACCAGCGTCACCGCCGCGCCGCCGGAAATCGGCGTGGTGATCGCGCCCATGCCCATCAGCACGCGCCCGGCCAACAGCCAGCTCAAGCTCGGCGCCAGCGCGCAGGCCAGGCTGCCGGCCGTGAACAGCGCCAGGCCGAAGAGCATCGCACGCCGGCGCGGCCAGTGCCCCGTCAGCACCAGCAGCAGTGGCGACAGCACGGCGGTGGATACGGCATAGGCCGTCATCGCCTGGCCCGCGGCGGCGATGCTGACCTGCAGGTCCAACGCCACCGGCTCCAGGATGCCGCCAATGACGAACACCCCGGTGCCTTGCACCAGGTTGCACAGCATCAGCAGATAGAGCAATCGGGGCATCGGCGGCCGCTTCATCGGACGCGCGACGCTAGCAGAAGATTCGCGGCGACCACACCGGTGACAATACCGAGTTGGTTGCGCGCGCAGCCCCTCCATCGTTTGCAGCAGGACCCAGCTCCCATGGCCCAGTACGTCTACACAATGAACCGCGTCGGCAAGATCGTGCCGCCGAAGCGGCAGATCCTGAAGGACATCAGCCTGTCCTTCTTCCCCGGCGCGAAGATCGGCGTGCTCGGCCTGAACGGCAGCGGCAAGAGCACGTTGCTGAAGATCATGGCCGGCCTCGATCACGACATCGAGGGCGAGGCCGTGCCGATGCCCGACCTGAAGATCGGCTACCTACCGCAGGAGCCGCTGATCGACCCTGACCTGACGGTGCGTGACGCGGTCGAGCAGGGCATCGGCGGCGTGCTCGCCGCCAAGGCGCGGCTCGACGAGGTGTATGCGGAATACGCCGAGCCGGACGCAGACTTCGACAAGCTCGCCGCCGAGCAAGCCGAACTGGAGGCGGTGATCGCCGCGGCCGGTAGCGTCAACACCGACATGGAGCTGGAAGTCGCCGCCGATGCGCTGCGCCTGCCGCCGTGGGAGGCGACGATCGGCCAGCTCTCCGGCGGCGAGAAGCGCCGCGTGGCGCTGTGCCGCCTGCTGCTGAGCAAGCCCGACATGCTGCTGCTCGACGAGCCCACCAACCACCTCGACGCCGAAAGCGTGGAATGGCTGGAGATCTTCCTGAAGCGCTACCCCGGCACGGTGGTGGCCATCACCCACGACCGCTACTTCCTGGACAACGCGGCCGAGTGGATCCTCGAACTGGACCGCGGCCGCGGCATTCCCTACAAGGGCAACTACTCCGACTGGCTCGACCAGAAGGAGCAGCGCCTGGAGCAGGAGCAGAAGACCGAGGACGCACGCACCAAGGCCATGAAGGAGGAGCTGAAGTGGGTGCGCTCGAATGCCAAGGGCCGGCAGAGCAAGAGCAAGGCGCGGCTGGCGCGTTTCGAGGAACTGAGCGACGTCGAATACCAGAAGCGCAACGAGACCAACGAGATCTTCATCCCCGTCGGCGAGCGGCTGGGCAACCAGGTGATCGAGTTCAAGGGTGTGAGCAAGAGCTTCGGCGACCGGGTGCTGATGGACGACCTGAGCTTCAGCGTGCCGGCCGGCGCCATCGTCGGCATCATCGGCCCGAACGGCGCCGGCAAGTCGACGCTGTTCCGCATGATCCAGGGCATCGAGAAGCCCGACAGCGGCGAGGTCGTGGTCGGCCCGACCGCGCGCCTGGCCTTCGTCGACCAGAGTCGCGAAAGCCTGGCCGGCGACAAGACCGTGTGGCAGGACGTGTCCGCGGGGCTGGACAACATCGTGGTCGGCAAGTTCGTCATGCCCTCGCGCGCCTATCTTGGCCGCTTCAATTTCAAGGGCAACGACCAGCAGAAGCTGGTCGGTCAACTGTCCGGCGGCGAGCGCGGCCGTCTGCACCTCGCGAAGACGCTGGCGCAGGGCGGCAACGTGCTGATGCTCGACGAGCCGAGCAATGACCTGGACGTGGAGACGCTGCGCGCGCTGGAAGACGCGCTGCTCGAATTTGCCGGCAGCATCATGGTCATCAGCCACGACCGCTGGTTCCTCGACCGCATCGCGACGCACATCCTGGCCTGCGAGGGCGATTCGCAGTGGGTCTTCTATGCCGGCAACTACCAGGAGTACGAGGCCGACAAGAAGAAGCGGCTGGGCGAAGAGGGGGCCAAGCCGCATCGCTTGCGCTACAAGGCGCTGAAATAGGCCCCCCCCCGAAGCGCCTTCGGCGCTCCCCCCCAGGGGGGCGCTGCCAGTGGACCGGCGAAGCCGGATCCACGGCAGCCGCTCGATAGGTCGTTCGCGTGCGTCACGGTTCTGGCGCGTCCGACGCTTCGCTGGGTGCGGCATGGATCGTCGTGCTGGCCGGCGTCAGCGCGGCGCTGCATGTCGGCAAGCTGCCGCCGGCCATCGTGGCGCTGCAGCAGGTCATGGACGTGACACTGCTGCAGGCCGGCTTCCTGTTGTCGCTGATGCAACTGGCCGGTATGACCGCGGGACTGGCCTTCGGCGTGCTGGCCGATGGCCTGGGGGCGCGGCGCAGCATGCTTGGTGGGCTGGTGCTGCTGGGCCTGGCCAGTGGGCTTGGCGGCACGGCCACCGGCGTGCCCGAATTGATGGTGCTGCGTGCTGTCGAAGGCTTCGGTTTCCTGATGGTGGTGCTGCCCGCGCCGGGGTTGCTGCGCCGGCTGGTGCCTGGCGAGAAGCTGAACCTGATGCTCGGCTTCTGGGGCGCCTACATGCCCTTCGGCACGGCCATGGCCTTGTTGCTCGGGCCGTGGTGCATCGGCGCCTTTGGCTGGCGCGGCTGGTGGTGGCTGCTGGGCGCCGTGTCACTGGCCATGGCCGCGGTGCTGTGGCGCGCGGTGACCGCCGCAGCACGCACCGACAGCACGGCGCGGGCCGCGGCCTCGTCCTGGCTGCAGCGTGTGCGCCGCACGCTGGCCGTGCCGGGGCCCTGGCTGGTGGCGCTGGCCTTCGCCGCCTATGCCGGGCAGTGGATGGCGGTGATCGGCTTCCTGCCGACGATCTATGCCGGCGCCGGCGTGGCCGCCGCGTCGGCCGGGGCGCTCACGGCCGGGGTGGCCGCAGTGAACATGCTCGGCAACCTGGCCGCAGGCCGGCTGATGCATCGCGGCGTGGCGCCGACCCGGCTGCTGCACATCGGCTTCGCCGTGATGGGCTTGATGGCGCTGGCGGCCTTCGCCGAAGTCGGCGGCAGCGAACTGCCGGCGCGGCTGCGCTTTGCCGCAGTGCTGCTGTTCTCCGCGGTCGGCGGCATCGTGCCGGCCACGCTGTTCGCGCTGGCCGTGCGCCTGGCGCCGGGCGAGGACACGATCTCGACCGGCATCGGCTGGCTGCAGCAATGGTCGTCCTTCGGCCAGTTCGCGCTGCCGCCGTTGGTCGCCTGGGTGGCCGGCCGCAGCGGCGGCTGGCATTGGACCGGCGTGCTCACCGGTGGCTGCGCGCTGCTCGGCTGGCTTCTGGCACTGCGCATCCAGCGGCTGTTGCGCACCCAGGTGGGCGGCGCGATGCCCGGCTGATCGCGCATCGGGCAGGGTGAATACGCGAGAATCGCTGAACCAAATCGGGCGTGCAGGGTTCTGAAGCGTGGCGGGCTTCGCCGACCGTGCACGCCATTGCCAAACTGCCCATGCAAACCACTTCTTCCGTTCGTGTGCTGTTGATGGTGCCCATGCTGGTGCTGTGGGGCGGTTGTGCGTCGCTGCAGCCCGCCGCGGCACCGCCCGCGGCCGCGCGCACCGCGGCGCCGCCGCAGCCGGCCCCGGGAACGCCGCCACCCTTTGCCGTCGTGATCAAGGACGCCACGCGCATCGATGGCCCGATCAAGGCCTGGCAGAAGGACGAAAAGGTCTGGCTCGAACTGGTGCCGGAGGACTTCGGCAAGCCTTTCATGCTGTCGCCCAAGATCGGTACCGGCATCGGCGAAGCGGTGGTCCTGGGCGGGCTGATGGGTTATTCGATCAGCGGCGCGGGCGGACCGCAGGTGGTGGAGTTCGTGCGCGTGCACAAGCAGATCCAGTTGCGCGCGGTCAACCTCGATGTCATCGCCAAGGCCGGCACGCCCGAGGCGCGCGCCACGGCGGTGTCGTATTCGCCCAGCTTGCTGGGCAGCGGGCCGATCGTGAGCCAGCCGCACGCGCAGAGCCAGGCGGTGCTGGTCGAAGCCAATGGGCTGTTCCTGTCCAGCGACATGCTGGCCATCGGGCTGCAACTGCAGCGCAGCTTCCGCCAGGGCTATACGCTGGACTCGCGCAACAGCGCATTCACATCGGTGCGCGGCTCCGAGCTGTCGCTGGAGATCGAGACGCAGAATCACTACTACGCCGGCAGCATCGTCGTGGCACCACCCGGCGCGCCGCCGGGCGCACCGGTGCCCAGCGTGCCGAAGTATCTGCCCGACACGCGCAGCATGTTCGTCGGCCTGCACTATTCGCTGGCGCCATTGCCGGCCGAGCCGATGCCGACGCGCCGCGCCGACGCGCGCATCGGCCTGATGACGCAGAGCATGCTCGATTTCGGCGACGACCTGGCGCGCTCGCCGCGCGTGCGCCTGGTCGAGCGCTGGCGGCTGCAGAAGAAGGACCCCCAGGCGGCGTTGTCCGAGCCGGTCAAGCCGATCACCTTCTGGATCGATCGCAACGTGCCGCTGAAGTACCGCGCGGTGGTAGCCAGTGCCATTCTCGAGTGGAACAAGGCCTTCGAGAAGATCGGTTTCATCGACGCCATCGTGGTGCGCCAGCAGGCCGACGATGCCGATTTCGACACGCTGGACATCGGCTATGCATCGGTGCGCTGGCTGATGTCGGCGGTGCCCAGCTTCGGTGCCATCGGCCCGCGTCACGTCGACCCGCGCACCGGCGAGATCCTCGATGCCGACATCGGCTTCGAGAGCCTGAGCTCGCGTTCGCACCGCAACATCCGCGCACAGACCCTGTCGGGGGCCGCGTCCTTCGACGCGGTGCTGGGGCATGCGCAGCACGATCACCAGGCATCCTGCCATTACGGCGACGTGGCGGCCGAACAGCTGGCCTACGCGCTGGACGTGTTCGATGCACGCGGTGACCTCGACCCGGCCGGCCCCGAGGCGGAGGCCTTCGTGATCGCCTACGTGAAGGACACGATCATGCACGAGGTCGGGCACACGCTCGGCCTGCGCCACAACTTCCGCGCCTCGCGGGTGTACAGCGAGGCGCAGCTATCCGACCCCGAGTTCACGCGAGCGAACGGCACCACCGGTTCGGTCATGGAATACAACGCCATCAACCTGCCTTATCCGGGGCAGCGCGGCGGTACACCGTTCCAGACCACGCTCGGCCCCTACGACTACTGGGCCATCGAATACGCCTACAAGCCGCTCGCGCCGGCCGACGAAGAAGCCGAACTGCAGCGTATCGCCGCGCGCAGCAACGAGCCGTTGCTGGCCTATGGCTCCGACGAGGACGCCGCCTTCGGCATCGACCCGGAAACGATCGCGCTCGACCTGGGTTCCGACCCGATCGCCTACGCCACCAAGCGGCTGGCCATCGCCCGCGACCTGTTCCAGCGGCAGGAGGTGCGCGAGCTGAGTCCGGCGCAGGACTATGCGGTGCTGCGCCGTTCGCTGGCCTATGCCATCGGCGACTCCGGCCGCGCTGTGGGCGTGCTGGTGCGCCAGATCGGCGGCGTGCGCACCCTGCGCGACCACCCCGGCAGCGGACGCGACCCGCTGGTGCCCAACGATGCGGCCGTGCAGCGCGAGGCGTTGGAGTTGATCTCGCGGCATGTGCTGTCGGTAGACGGCATGGCGGTGACGCCGGCGCTGCAGCGCCGGCTGGCGCCGAACTTCGACGAGCGCCGCGAGGTCGCCGGCCTGCCCACCGACTACGGCGTGCCGCAGCGCCTGCTCGGTCTGCAGCGTGCGGTGCTGAACCAGTTGATGAGCGATGCCGTGGCCGCGCGCATCCTCGACAGCGTAGGCAAGGCGGATCGGCCCCAGGCAGCGTTCCAGTTGGCCGAGTTGTACGAACGCCTGAACCACGACATCTGGAGCGAACTGGCCAGCGGCGCCGCCATCACCTCGGCGCGCCGCGAGTTGCAGCGCGACTACCTGAACCGCGTCGCCGGCGCGATGCTGCAGCCCAGCCCCCACGCCCGCGCCGATGCACGCAGCCTGATGCGCGTGCAGGCCCTGCAGTTGCAGAAGCTGCTGGACAAGAGCCTGAAGCGCAGCGCGGCGATGGACGCGGCCACGCGCGCCCATCTGCAGGACAGCGCCGATACGCTGAACCAGGCGCTGGCGGCGAAGATGCAGCGTGCCGGAACCTGACACTGCTTTGCGGCCGATGGCGCAGAAGCCAGCCAGCGGCTTGCGGCGCATTGCGGCTGTTCGCACAAATCGGCGAGCCTGCTGTCGACGTCGTGCGCCATCGAACTTGCCAGCGTTGAGATCACATTACGCAGCACCGACGGATCCCTCGGTCGGTCGGCAAGCTCGGCGAAACCAACCGCAAGCGCCGACGCCCCGACCACCCGACGAGACGAGATCGCGTTGCGTCGTCGGCCTTGGGGCAGAGCCTGCGGTAGGTCACTCTCCCTAGCATGCTCGGCTGAAAGCCGGCATCGGGTGGCATGTGGGCATGCCATGCCGTGAAGTGTCAAGCGCTTGCTAGTCCTGTGCAACGAACTTTCATAGATTTCGCACCCGGGAATGGCGAAAGGCCTTGCGTCCTCGCCACTTCGCCATTCGATATCAGCGGTGAGAGCCAGGTCTTGTCGCCGACCTGCATGGCGCCGCCCCGCCACGCAGGGTCCAGTGGGTTTCTACCGGCGCTGGTTCAAACGGCGAGCCGGGCATTCCCGGCTGACTTGGCTTCTATATCGATTCCCGGCACAACGGGTGCGGCAACAACACGTAGGAAACTGCAAGATGGAAAACGTTGTGGGTGGTGCAATCGGTGGCGTCATGGGGCTGCTGATTGCGGCGGTCATCGGCCTGGTGATCGGCGTGATCGCCAAGCTGTTGATGCCGGGTCCGGACCCGGGCGGCTGGTTCGTGACGATTCTGCTGGGCCTGGTGGGCTCGTGGGTCGGCGGCTTGATCATGTCGCTGCTTGGCCTGAGCGGCCTGTTGCCGGGCCTGGTCGGCGCGGTGCTCGGCGCCATGCTGCTGCTGCTCATCTATCGCCTGGTCAAGAAAGGCTGAAGCAGGGCCGGCCGCCGCCACCTGCTGATCGATCGGGGGCCTGCGCCGGTCCCCCTCGATGGCCGCGCGCATCGGCAGCTTCCACGACTCGCAACCATCAACGCCGCTCATGAACACCTTCGCTCGTCTGTTGTTGCCTGCAGTGCTGTTCGCTGCCGCGTTCGGCGCCGGCGCTGAAACGATCTACGGAGATCTGCAGGCCCCGCTGGCAGGGCGTGTGTACGGCACCGCGATCCACACCTCGGACGCCGAGGAACTGCGCTACGTGGTGCTACAGCAGCTGACCGATCGCTACGCCACCGACAAGGGCATCGTCGTGACGCCGACGGAGCAACAAGCCTATGTCCAGAGCGTGCAGGGTGGCCTGCGCAAGGAACGCGGGCAGCAGCGGGCGCGCCGGGATGAGTTGACGCGCAAACTGGCCGCCAGCGGCTTGCCAGAGGCCGAACGCGCGAAGCTGAAGGCGGAGCTCGACACAGTGAATCAGACCCTCGCGGCATTGGGTTCCGACACCGACGCCGGTTCGATGGAAGACAGGGACGCCCGCGAGCAGATCGCCGCAGCCTTCATCCGCCAGTGGAAGATCAACGGAGCGCTGTATCGGCAGTACGGCGGTCGCGTCATCTTCCAGCAAGGCGGACCCGAACCGCTGGATGCCTACCGCAAGTTCCTGCAGGAGCGGCAGGCACGGGGCGACTTCGCGATCTACGACCCACGCATGGAAGAGCCGTTCTGGCACTACTACCTGACCGACAGCAAGCACTCCTTCTATCAACGCGGCAGCAAGGAAGAGGCCGAGGCCTTCAAGACGCCGTGGTGGTCATCGAAATGATCGAAACACGTGGACGAGGTGCTTCGGCGTGAGGCGCGGGTGTTTTCCAGGTCTGCACATGGCGGCGGCAGGGATCATTGCGTCCGCGCCCGTGGCGGCCTGCCCGCCGCCCCCACCCCCGTTGCCGAGCATCGAGCAGCAGGCGGCTTCGTTCCGGCAGGCGGCAACGCAACTGTGCGTGCTGCGACTGCGCGGCAGTTCGCGTGCCCCGACCGACCTGCCCGCTGTGCACCGATGGGTCCAGGCCGACGGCCATTGGCAGGTCAGTGCCAACGCCGTGCAACGCCTGCAGGGCCAATGCAAGACCGGGCGGGTGTACTTCGCCGAGGTGTCTCCTGCGATGTGCGGAGGCGGTTTGCCACCTTTCGATGTCGACCTGCTGGTGGCCATGACCGACGAACGTGTGCTCGTGCGCTGGACGCTGCCGGACAGCGAGTTGGCACAGACCGTGCTTCGTTTCGGCGAAATCAAACCCGCAGTCCAGCGATCCGCAAGGCCGTAGATCAAGATGAATGAGTTCAAGCACCCCAGCAGCGCCTGTTCCAGCCGCCCAAGATGGGGGCTCACCTCTGGGGTCGCCGTGTCGGCGCTGCTGCTGCTCGCGTTCGGCACTTCGGCCTGGGCTTCGGACGCGGTGCGAGGCGAGACCTTCGCCCATGCGGCTCCCAGCGGCATCAAGGAACGCTGCGTGATGCTGGCGCGAATGCCGGGCGGCCACTACCGCGCAGCCGAGGAAGCAGCGGAGCGCGCGCTGTGCGCCATCGACTTCCACGACGGTACGCATGCGCTGTGCCCGAAGCTGTTCAGTACCAGCCCGGGCACGCTGGTCTACGACCTTGCCGACGGGCCCTACGCCGGGCGCGCAGCCACCTTCGAGCGCGAGGTCTGTCCCGGCGGGCACATCGTCACCACCGAGGCGGTGCACGGCGCCATCTCGTACAAGATGTCGGTCAACACGCGCGAGACGAGTGCCACCTTCGCGAACGCGTCGTTCATCTACTACCACTTCGCACGCTACTTCGATGCAGCGGTGCATGTGCCGCCTGCCGTGCTGCGCAGCATCGACAAGGACGCGCACCTGAAGCGCGTCGCACGCGAGGGCGAAGCCGTGTCGGCCACGCGGCCGCCGCTGAAGATGCTGCACGCGGGCTGGGCGACGGTGGTGCGCGCCGAGCAGGACCCGGCCAGCTACACACCCACCGACGAGCTGTTCAGCGCCGACCGCAAGCAGATCTACGGCGTGCTGCTGCACCCCGAGGGGCGCCGCTACGGCGAGGAGGTGAACGGTTCGCGCGCTTCGGGTTGGGGCGACGGGCAGAGCCGCGACTTCCAGCAGACCGCGCCCTTCGTTGCGCTGGCCACCGACAAGCCGTTGCGCGAAGCCATCCGGCACGGCCTGGCCAGCGGGCACGCGGGCAGCGCGATTCCAGCCGACGTGCGCGAGGTGCAGATGGCCTACTGGATGCGCGAGCTGATCGACATCACGCTGCTGGACTACCTGCTCGGCCAGCAGGACCGCATCGGCAACATCGACTACCTGGAACACTGGGTCTGGGTCGATGGTGGCCAGGTGCGGCAGCAGCGCGCCGCCGGGCGCCAGCCGCCCGGCGACATCGCGGCTTTCGCGCCGCGGCGCATCAAGCGCACCGAGCTCGGCGACAACGATGCCGGCGTGCGCACCAGCTATGCCAACTTCACGCAGCGCACCGGCATGCTGGAGGCGTTGCGCCACTACCACCCGCACACCTACCGGCAACTGCTGGCGATGGCACGCGATTTCGACGCGCGCGGCGCTTTGTACGAGCAGGTGCGCAGCAGCTACGGGCTCAGCAGCGCCGAGTTCGACCGCATCGCCGGCAATGTGCGCCAAGCCGCGGCGCTGCTGAAGTCCGGCTGCCATGCCGGCAAGCTGCGCTTCGATCTCGATCCCGAAGCCGTGGTCCTCGGCCACGGTCCGTCCGAAGCCAAGGTCGATTGCGACAATCCCTGAGTCACGCCATGTCCTCCACCGATCTGACCGCACCGCCCCCGCCGCGGGGCCCGCTCGAGCGCTTCCTGCGCCTGTTCACCGACGTGCGCGACGGGGAAGGGCCTCAGCTGCTGCTGCTGGCCTTCAACACCTTCCTGATCCTCACTTCGTACTACCTGATGAAGCCGGTGCGCGAGGTGCTGATCCTCGACCAGCCGCACGGCGCCGAGCTGAAAAGCTACGCCTACGGCGCCCAGGCCGTGCTGCTGGTGGTCATCGTGCCGTTGTACGGTGCGCTGGCGACACGCATGTCGCGGCAGCGGCTGATCAACGTGGTCACGTTGTTCTTCATCGCCTGCCTGCCGCTGTTCTGGCTCGCGGCCAGGGCCGAGGCGCCGATGATCGGCTTCGTCTTCTTCCTGTGGACCGGCATCTTCAGCCTGATGGTGATCGCGCAGTTCTGGGGATACGCCAACGACATCTATAGCGTCGAGGCGGGCAAGCGGCTGTTCGCGGTGATCGCCTTCGGCTCGTCCGCCGGTGCCGTGTTCGGCGCCTGGCTCGCCGGGCGTTTGATCCGCGAAATCGGCGTGCCGCCGCTGCTGCTGGTGGCCGCTGGCGTGCTGGGCCTGAGCCTGCTGCTGTTCAACTGGACCGACCGGCTGGTGCTGCGCGACGACAGCGCGCCCGAGGCTGAGGCCGCGCACGCGAAGATCGGTGGCCAGGGCGCGTTCCGCATGGTGCTCGGCGACCGCTACCTGCTGCTGATGGCCCTGGTCATCCTGCTGCTGAACTGCATCAACTCGGCCGGTGAGTACATCCTGTCGTCGATCGTCACGCACGCCGCGCAGGCTCAGGTCGCCGCAGGCACGCTGGCCCACGATGAAGTCAAGCGCTTCATCGGCGCTTTCTTCTCCGACTACTTCGGCATCGTCAACCTCGCCGGCATGGTGCTGCAACTGTTCGTCGTATCGAGGCTGATCAAGTGGATCGGCGTGCCGGCCGGTTTGGTGGTGCTGCCGGTGATCGCCCTGGGCAGCTATGCCGTTGCCGCGCTGGTGCCGACGCTGGTGGCAGTGCGCTGGGCCAAGGTGGCCGAGAACTCGGTGGACTACTCGCTGATGAACACCGTGCGGCACATGCTGTTCCTGCCGACCACGCGCGAACAGAAGTACAAGGCCAAGCAGGTCATCGACAGCTTCGCCGCGCGTGCCGGCGACGTGATTTCGGCCGGCATCGTCTATCTCGGCACCGCGGTGCTGACGCTTTCGGTCACGCAGTTTGCCTGGATCAACGTGGCGCTGGTGCTGGTCTGGATCGGCGTGTGCGTGGCCACCGGCATCGAGTACCGCCGACGCAGCGCCGACACGGCAGGCTCGGCGGGGTGAGCACAGCCACCGTCTCGGCGCCGTCCCGGCGCCGCCGGGGGCCGGGGCCTTCGGCACGCATCCTGATCGGCCTGGCCCTGGGCGTCGCCGTCGGCCTGTTCGTCGGCGAACGCGCCGCCGTGCTGCAGCCGGTGGCCGACATGTACATCCGGCTGATGCAGATGACGGTGCTGCCGTACCTGGTGGTGACGCTGATAGGTGGTCTCGGGCGGCTCGATGCCGCCACAGCCCGGCGCCTCAGCAAGCGTGCGCTGACGGTCATGGTGCTGGTGACGCTGCTCGGGGTGGCCGTGATCTTCCTGATGCCGCTGGCCTTTCCGGCCTTGCAGAGCGCATCGTTCTACAGCGACTCGCTGATCGAACCGAAGCAGCCCTTCGCACTCAGCGAGATCTACGTGCCGTCGAATCCTTTCCACGCGATGGCCAATGCGGTGGTGCCTGGCGTGGTGCTGTTCAGTTCGGCGCTGGGCATCGCGCTGATCGGCGTCGAGGACAAGGAACCGCTGCTGGGCAGCCTGCGCGCGCTCGAAAACGCGGTGGTGCGGGTCACGCGCTTCGTGCTGCGCCTGACGCCCTATGGCGTGTTCGCCATCTCGGCCGCGGTGGCCGGCACCATCGACCCCGACGCGTTGGTGCGCCTGGAGGTCTACTTCGTCACCTTCGCCGCCGCGTCGCTGCTGTTGAGCTTCGTCGTGCTGCCACTGGCGGTCAGTGCTCTCACCCCCTTCAGCTACCGACAGGTGCTGTCCATCGGCAAGGACGCGATGCTCACCGCCTTTGTCGCCAGCAGCGCCTTCATCGTGCTGCCGATGCTGGTCGAGCGGGTGAAGGCGGCGCTGCAGGAGCGGGGGGTGAATTCGGCCGACGCGACGTCCAGCGTCGACGTCGTCGTGCCGATCATGTTCATCGTGCCCAATGCCGGCAAGCTGCTGACGCTGCTGTTCGTGCCCTATGCGATGTGGCTGTCGGGCACGCCGCTGGGCGTGCCGGGCTACGCCACGCTGCTGGGCGTGGGGCTGCCGACCTATTTCGCCAAGGCGCAGGTGGCGCTGCCCTTCCTGCTCGACCTGGTGGGTGCGCCGCACGACCTGTTCCAGCTCTACATCCCCTCGGCCATCGTCACCGGCAAGTTCGACTCGATGGTGGCGGTGATGAGCCTGCTGGTGGTGGCGCTGCTCACCGCCGCCGCGGTCGATGCTCGGCTCGAATGGCGCTGGCCGCGCGTGCTGCCGGCCGCGGCGGTGTCGATCATCGTGACGCTGCTGGCGGTGCTGGGCATGCGATCGCTGCTCGCAGCGACCGTGGATACCTCGTACCACAAGGACCAGCAGCTGCGCTCGATGCACCTGTCGCGCCAGGCCCTGCCGGCCATCGTGCGCAGCGATCTCCCT
>JAHECC010000173.1 GCA_024641965.1 Rubrivivax sp. | reverse complement strand
TCGAATACCGGCGTCGCGAAGGGCACGCCATGCTGCAGGTTGTGGGCCATCTCGACGATGTTCTCGTCGCTCATCTTGTCCAGACGTTCCGACCGACCGCCGGACTTGTTGTACAGCTCGTCCAAGAATTTGCGCAGCTCGGCCACGCGCGATTCCTGCTGCAGCATGTCGCCAATGCGCTGGCCGATACCCTTGCCGGCCCAGCCCAGATGCACCTCTAGCACCTGCCCGACGTTCATGCGCGAGGGCACGCCCAACGGGTTGAGCACGATGTCGGCGGGCGTGCCGTCGACCATGTAGGGCATGTCCTCGACCGGTACGATCTTCGACACCACGCCCTTGTTGCCGTGGCGGCCGGCCATCTTGTCGCCCGGTTGCAAGCGGCGCTTGACGGCCAGGTAGACCTTGACCATCTTCAGCACGCCAGCCGGCAACTCGTCGCCCTGTGTCAGCTTCTTGCGCTTTTCCTCGAAGGCCAGGTCGAAGCCATGGCGCGTCTGCTCGTTGCTGTTGCGGATGCTCTCCAGCTGATTGGCCACGTCGTCGTCGGCAGGGCGCACGTCGAACCAATGGAACTTGTCGATCGACTCCAGGTAGGCCTTGTCGATGATCGTGCCCTTGGCGATCTTCTGCGGCCCGCCGTTGGCAGCCTTGCCAACGAGCAGCTTCTCGATACGGGCAAAGGCGTCGGACTCGACGATGCGCAGCTGGTCGTTCAGGTCGAGGCGGAAGCGCTTCAGCTCGTCGTCGATGATCTGCTGCGCCCGCTTGTCACGCACGATGCCTTCGCGGGTGAAGACCTGCACGTCGATGACCGTGCCGTTGGTGCCCTGGTCGACACGCAAAGACGTGTCCTTCACGTCGGAAGCCTTCTCGCCGAAAATTGCGCGCAGAAGTTTTTCTTCCGGCGTCAGCGTGGTCTCGCCCTTGGGCGTGACCTTGCCCACCAGCACGTCGCCCGGATTGACCTCGGCGCCTACGTAGACGATGCCCGATTCGTCCAGACGCGCCAGTTGCTGCTCGCTCAGGTTCGGGATGTCGCGCGTGATCTCCTCGCTGCCCAGCTTGGTGTCACGCGCCATGACCACCAGTTCTTCGATGTGGATCGATGTGTAGCGGTCGTCGGCGACGACACGTTCACTGATCAGGATCGAGTCCTCGAAGTTGTAGCCGTTCCAGGGCATGAACGCGACCAGCATGTTCTGGCCCAGCGCAAGCTCGCCCAGGTCGGTCGAGGCCCCGTCTGCAACCACGTCACCGGCCGACACCGCGTCGCCGCGCTTGACGATCGGGCGCTGGTGGATGTTGGTGTTCTGGTTCGAACGCTGGTACTTGATCAGGTTGTAGATGTCCACGCCGACTTCACCGGCCATCGTCTCCTTGTCGTTGACACGGATGACGATGCGGTTGGTGTCGACATAGTCCACCACGCCGCCACGCTTGGCCACGACGACGGTACCGGAGTCGACCGCGGCGACGCGCTCGACACCGGTGCCGACCAACGCCTTTTCGGGGCGCAGCGTCGGTACGGCCTGGCGCTGCATGTTCGCGCCCATCAGCGCGCGGTTGGCGTCGTCGTGCTCCAGGAAGGGCACGAGCGAGGCCGCCACCGACACGATCTGCGTCGGCGCCACGTCCATGTATTGCACGCGCTCGGGCGAGACCAGCACCGATTCGCCGTTCTCGCGCGCCGACACCAGTTCGTCGACCAGCTTGCCCACCTCGTCGAGCGAGGCGTTGGCCTGCGCGATGACGTACTTGCCTTCCTCGATGGCCGACAGGTAGTCGATGTCCATCGTCACCTTGCCGTCGGCCACGCGGCGGTAGGGTGTTTCCAGGAAGCCGTACTCGTTGAGCTGCGCGTACAGCGCCAGCGAGTTGATCAGGCCGATGTTCGGGCCTTCCGGCGTTTCGATCGGGCACACGCGGCCGTAGTGCGTCGGGTGCACGTCGCGCACCTCGAAGCCGGCGCGCTCGCGCGTCAGACCACCCGGGCCCAAGGCCGAGACACGCCGCTTGTGCGTGATCTCGCTCAGCGGGTTGGTCTGGTCCATGAACTGGCTCAGCTGCGAAGCGCCGAAGAATTCCTTCAGGGCTGCGCTGATCGGCTTGGAGTTGATGAGGTCGTGCGGCATCAGCGCTTCGGTCTCGGCCTGGCCGAGGCGCTCCTTCACCGCCTTCTCGATGCGCGCCAGGCCGCTGCGGTACTGGTTCTCTGCCAGTTCGCCGACGCAGCGCACTCGCCGGTTGCCGAGGTGGTCGATGTCATCGACCTCGCCGTTGCCGTTGCGCAGCTCGACCAGGATCTTGACGACGTCGAGGATGTCCTCGTTGCTCAAGGTCATCGCGCCTTCGGGCGCATCGCGGCCGACGCGGGCGTTGAACTTCATGCGCCCGACGCGGCTCAGGTCGTAGGTGTCGGCGCTGTAGAACAGGCGGTGGAACAAGGCCTCGACCGCATCTTCGGTCGGCGGCTCTCCGGGGCGCATCATGCGGTAGATGGCAACGCGCGCGGCCAGCTGGTCGGCAGTCTCGTCGCTGGCCAGCGTCTGGCTGATGTACGCGCCCTGGTTCAGTTCATTGGTGAACAGGCACTGCACTTCCTTGATGCCCGCACCGCGCAGCTTCTTCAGCAGTGTTTCGGTCAGTTCCTCGTTGGCCTTGGCAATGATCTCCCCGGTGTCTGCGTCGACCATGTCGCGCGCGATGATGCGTCCGACCAGGTAGTCCTCGGGCACCGAGACGAAACCGGTGCCGGACTGCTCCAGCTGACGCACGTGGCGCGCGGTGATGCGCTTGTCCTTCTCGACCACCACCGTGCCGTCCTTGTCGGTGATGTCGAAGCGGGCGACCTCGCCGCGCAGCCGCTCGGGCACGAACTCGAGTTGTGCGCCGGCGTCCATCAGGCGGAAGTTGTCGTTGACGAAGAAGTGCGCCAGGATCGCTTCGGGCGTCAGTCCGATGGCCTTGAGCAGGATCGTCACCGGCATCTTGCGGCGGCGGTCGACGCGGAAGTACAGGATGTCCTTCGGGTCGAACTCGAAGTCAAGCCACGAGCCGCGGTAGGGAATGATGCGGGCGCTGAACAGCAGCTTGCCCGAGCTGTGCGTCTTGCCCTTGTCGTGCTCGAAGAACACGCCGGGGCTGCGGTGCAGCTGGCTGACGATGACACGCTCGGTACCGTTGACGATGAAGCTGCCGTAGTCGGTCATGAGCGGTACTTCGCCCATGTAGACCTCTTGTTCCTTGATCTCCTTGACCACCTTGGCCGGGTGCGACTCACGGTCGTAGATGATCATCTGCAGCTTGGCGCGCACGGCCGCAGCGAAGGTCAGGCCGCGCTGCTGGCATTCGCGCACATCGAATGCCGGCCGGGCCATGTTGAATTCGAGGAACTTCATCTCCACGAAGCCGTTGTGGCTCGTGATTGGGAAGGCCGAAAGAAAAGCGGCCTGCAAGCCTTCGGGCTTGCGCTTGACCGGCGGCACATCCTTTTGCAGGAAGGCGACATAGGATTCCCGCTGCATCGTCAGCAGATACGGGACGTTGAGAACGCTCTCGCGCTTGCCGAAGCTCTTGCGGATCCGCTTGCGCTCGGTGAAGCTGTAGGGGGTTGCTGCTTGCGCCATGAATACTCCGTGCCCTTGCACATGCGCCCGGCTCAAGGGCACATATGTCGTCGGCGACTGGCGACCCGGACCTTGCGTCCGAAGCTTGGTGGCTGGCCACTACCAACCGCTGGCGGACAACCCCGGCATTGCACCAGGGCCCGACCAAACCGGTTCTCTGCAGTCGGATCAGAGAACACTGCGAAACGTTCCGGCGTATGGGCCGGCACGTTTTGCGCTGCTCTCGCAACCTTGAAGGGCTTGGGGCGTGTGCGCCCCAAGCCCGCTCTCCTACCGTCTACTTCAGTTCTGCCTTGGCGCCGGCTTCTTCCAGCTTCTTCTTGGCGGCCTCGGCGTCAGCCTTGGCAATGCCTTCCTTGACCGGCTTAGGCGCACCGTCAACCAGGTCCTTGGCCTCCTTCAGGCCCAGACCGGTGAGTTCGCGCACGACCTTGATGACCGACACCTTGTTGGCGCCGATTTCGGTCAGCATCACGGTGAACTCGGTCTGCTCTTCCACTGCTGCGGCCGCCGCGCCACCGCCGCCGCCGGCCGGGGCTGCCATCGCCGCGGCGGATACGCCGAATTTCTCTTCGATGGCCTTGACCAGATCGTTGAGTTCCATCACCGACATGCTGTCCAGCGAGGTCATGAATGCGTCTTTATCGAATGCCATTTGGGATTCCTCTGTTCGAAATATCTAAAGGGTTCGTGGTGGTCCCGCGCTCAAGCCGCGGCAGGTGCTTCGGCCGGCGCTGGCGTCGCTTCGGCGCCCGCGCCCTTCTTCTCGGCCAGAGCCGCCACCACCCGCGCCAAGCGCGAAATGGGCGACTGCATCAGGCCGAGCAGTTGGGACAGCAGCACTTCTTTCGTCGGGATCGCGGCCAGGGCCTTGACCCCGTTCGCGTCCAGGGCCTTGCCCGCGTAGGCGCCGCCCATGACGACCAGCTTGTCGTTGGTCTTGGAAAAATCGGCCAGCACTTTGGCCGCGGCCACCGCGTCTTCGGAAAAACCATAGATCAGCGGGCCGAACATGGTGTCCTTGGCCACCTCGAAGGGTGTGCCGGCCACCGCACGACGGGCGAGCGAGTTCTTCAGTACATGAAGGTACACGCCCTTGTCGCGCGCCTGCCGGCGCAGACTGTCGAGATGCGCCACGGTCAAGCCACGGTACTCGGCCAGAGCTAGCGTCTGCGACCGCGCAACCTGCGCCGCCACATCCGCCACCACGGCTTCTTTCTCGTTGCGATTAAGACTCAAGGTCTACTCCTCACATCAGGTGCCTTGCGGCCCTTTCAGGCCCTGGGGCACAACGGAAATCAGCGACCTGCCCTTCCAGAACCCCAAGAGGCACGTCGGCCTTGCGGCACACGAACCCCCTTCATCCTGTACGGCGGGACCGCCATCTGCGCGGGCTGGTGGCCAGCCGGGCTTGTGGGCCCGTCGGGTCACTGATTAAGCGGCGGTCGGCCTTTAGTGCCGGCGCCACGCCTGCGGTCTTGGATGGCCTGCGATCACCTTGCGGCCGCCGCAGCCCACCAACTTCTTGCCGCGCCACGCCAAGACCAGCGTGCCGCGGGCGATTCGATTCAGCGTTATGCCGCCAACAGCGAGGTGGTGTCCACGCGCACACCCACGCCCATCGTCGATGACACGGCCACCTTGCGCAGGTAGATGCCCTTGCTGGTGGCCGGCTTGGATTTGTTCAATGCGTCGATCAGCGCGCGCAGATTGCCCGTGAGCTGATCGGACTCGAAAGAGCGGCGGCCGATCGTGCTGTGCACGATGCCGGCCTTGTCGACGCGGAACTGCACCTGACCGGCCTTGGCGTTCTTCACCGCGGTGGCCACATCGGCCGTCACGGTGCCGACCTTCGGGTTCGGCATCAGGCCCCGGGGCCCCAGGATCTGGCCCAGCGTGCCGACCACGCGCATCGTGTCCGGAGAGGCGATGACAATGTCGAAGTTCATGTTGCCGGCCTTGATGTCGGCCGCCAGATCGTCCATGCCGACGATGTCGGCACCGGCCGCCTTGGCTTCCTCGGCCTTGGCGCCCTGGGCGAACACCGCCACACGCTTGGTCTTGCCCGTGCCGTTGGGCAGTACCACGGCGCCGCGCACCACTTGGTCGGACTTCTTGGCATCGATGCCCAGTTGCACCGCCACGTCGATCGACTCGTCGAACTTGGCGGTGGCGCATTCCTTGACGATGCTCAGCGCATCGGCAATGGCGTACAACTTGTTGCTGTCGACCTTGCCTTCCAGTGCCTTGGCCTTCTTGCTCGGCTTGCTCATGTCAGACGCCCTCCACCGTAACGCCCATCGAGCGGGCCGAACCTGCGATCGTCTTCACCGCGGCGTCCAGGTCGGCGGCCGTCAAGTCCGTCATCTTGGTCTTGGCGATTTCCTCGAGCTGCGCGCGCGTGATCTTGCCGACCTTGTCCAGATGCGGCTTGGCCGAACCCTTGTCCAGCTTGATCGCCTTCTTGATCAGCACCGTTGCCGGCGGCGTCTTGATGATGAAGCTGAAGGACTTGTCCGCGAAGGCGGTGATCACCACCGGCAGCATCAGCCCCGGCTCGTGGCTCTGCGTCTGGGCGTTGAAGGCCTTGCAGAACTCCATGATGTTCAGACCGCGCTGGCCCAGCGCCGGGCCTACCGGTGGCGAAGGGTTCGCCTTGCCCGCGGGAATCTGCAGCTTGATGAAGCCTACGATTTTCTTTGCCATGAATGGCTCTCCTTCGAGTTCAAACGCTGATCGAAACCAGCTCCTCGTCTACCCGGCCCTGACCGCGCCGCAGGGCGCCTTGTGCTTCGAGCAGAAAGCGCCGGGCCGCCCCAAGCTTTCTGCTCACTTCGACCCACGAAGAAATCCGGGAGCGAAGCGTATGAATTCCTTCGTGTCTAAACTTTCTCTACTTGTGCGAAATCGAGTTCGACAGGCGTGGCCCGCCCGAAGATCGTTACCGACACGCGCACCTTGGATTTTTCGTAGTTGACTTCCTCGACCGCGCCGTTGAAATCGGTGAAGGGGCCGTCCTTGACGCGCACCAATTCGCCCACCTGCCACAGCACCTTGGGCCGCGGCTTGTCGATGCCCTCTTGCATCTGGTTGACGATCTTCATGACTTCGGCTTCGGAAATCGGCGCCGGGCGATTGCGCGCGCCACCGACGAAACCGGTGACCTTGCTGGTGTGCTTGACCAAGTGCCAGCTCTCGTCGTCCATGACCATTTCGACGAGCACATAGCCGGGGAAGAAGCGCCGCTGCGTGACCGACTTCTTGCCACCTTTCAACTCCACCACTTCTTCGGTGGGCACCAGGATGCGGCCGAACTTCGCCTGCATGCCCGAACGATCGATGCGTTCTCGCAGATTGCGCTCGACCGCCTTCTCCATGCCCGAGTAGGCATGCACCACATACCAACGCTGCCCGCTCGGGCTTGCCATGGCAGATGCGGCATCCGGGGCGGCAGCGCTGCTTTCGACTTCTTCGCTCATCTAGGACCTTTCAGCGTTTCCAGCCCAGCACCAGGTCGTACAGGACCCATTCGAGCGTCTTGTCGGTCAACCACAGGAACAGCGCCATCACGAAAACAAAGGCGAACACATAGCCGGTCATCTGCACCGCTTCCTTGCGCGTCGGCCAGACCACCTTCTTCGTTTCGCGGATGGCGTCACGGCCGAAGGCAATCAACTGCTTGCCTGACTCGGAGGTGAAGAACAGCGCGATCGCCGCCGCCAGCAAGGCGATCAGCGCCAGCGCGCGCATCCACAGGTCCTGCTTGCCCAGCAGATAGAAGGCCACCACGGCGCCGACCAGCAGCACGGCTGCGCCGGCCAGCTTGGCCTTGTCCGCAGCCGTCGACACGGTTTCGACTTGGGTATTGGCGCTCATCGCTTCCTCTTGATTGCCCCACATTGGGGGCCAGAACACGGCATCCCGTGGATGCCGCCACCCGGCATCAGTACCCGGTGGCAGGGGCAGAGGGAATCGAACCCCCAACCTTCGGTTTTGGAGACCGACGCTCTGCCAATTGAGCTATGCCCCTGCAGGCTTGCCGATTCGATCACTCGATGATCTTCGCCACGACGCCGGCGCCGACGGTGCGTCCGCCCTCGCGTATGGCGAAGCGCAGGCCCTCTTCCATGGCGATCGGGTTGATCAGCTTGACGGTGATGCTGACGTTGTCGC
>JAHECC010000172.1 GCA_024641965.1 Rubrivivax sp. | reverse complement strand
TCGCGGCCGCACTGCTGCTGGCCTGCAGCCTGGTGCTGGCACAGCTTGCGTCTCTCGGCCCCGCGTTCACTGTGAAAGTGATGGCGACCTATGGCACCGGCGCGGCCTTCATCTGGCGCGGCCTGCGGCGGGCACACCCTCATGCGCGCTTCGGCCCGGCCAACCGCGTGACACTCGGCCGATTCGCGATGTCCGCGCTGATGGCGGGGCTGGTCGGCGAAGCGAATGCGAACGGCGCGACGCTGGCCTGGGCGCTGGTGGTCATGGCCACGGTGACCGCGGTGCTCGACGCGGCCGACGGCCCGCTGGCGCGGCGCACTGGCCTGGCCAGCCGCTTCGGCGCGCGCTTCGACATGGAAACCGACGCCTGGCTGACGCTGGTGCTGTGCGCGCTGCTGCTGCAGTTCGACAAGGTCGGGGCGTGGGTGCTGGCGGCCGGCCTGATGCGTTACGCGTTTGTCGGCGCGGCACGCCTGTGGCCCTGGATGGCCGCGCCACTGTCGCCAAGCCGCCGGCGCCAGGCGGTGTGCGTGGCGCAGATCACCACCCTGATCGTCTGCCTGGGCCCGATCGTGCCGCCAGCGCTGGCCGCTTTGCTGGCCGCCGCGAGCCTGGCCGCGCTGACCCTGTCCTTCGCGGTGGACCTGCGCTATCTTGCGCGAACGCGCCCTGCAACTTCACCAATGCCCTGATGCACACACTTCACTTTGCCCGTCCTGTTCGGCGCCTTCTTGGCACGGCCCTGCTGGCCGCTTTGTGTGCCGTGAGCAGCGCGGCACTGGCCGAAGCCGAGCGCTACAAGATCGACCCGAACCATCTGTCGATCGGCTTCCTGGTCGACCATGCCGGTTTTGCCAAGACCCTGGGCATGTTCCGCACGGCCTCCGGCAGCTTCCAGTTCGACGAGGCCCAGGTGGCGCTGAGCGACGTGCGCATCGAGGTCGATACCGCCAGCGTGTTCACCAACCAGACCCAGCGCGACGTCCACCTGAAAGGCAAGGACTTCCTGAACAGCGAGGCCCACCCGCGCATGATCTTCACCGCCACCAGTGCCACGCGCACCGGTGATCGCAGCTTCGACATCAAGGGCCAGCTGGAACTGCTGGGCAAGACGCAGCCGCTGACGTTGCAGGCCACCTGGAACAAGAGCGCGTCGTCGCCGTTCGGCGGTTTCTTGAGCAAGCCCTACCTGATGGGCGTATCGGCGCGCGGCAGCTTCAAGCGCAGCGCCTACGGCATGAACTACGGCGTGGCCAACGGCTGGGTCGGCGACGACGTGGCCCTGATCATCGAGTTCGAGGCCGTGCGCCAATAGCGCGCGGGCTGGCGCTGTCCACGAAAACCTCGCACGACTTGGACCTCTCGGCGCGATCGCGTCTATCAATGTAGGCCAGTTGCTCGACCAACAAGCTGCGGCGTACCCATCACCGACACGGCCATTGATGATTGCTAGGCGGGTCGTCGCGGTGGCATCGGGGCCGCTCTGCAATGACCGCATTCGCAGGTGCTGGAGGTCCGCTTGGGGTCGTGGGCTGTCGGCCAGACCGGCAAGCCGAACGGCCGGTGAGCGCCAGTTCGCCGACGGTCACCAAGGGACATTCGAACATTCCGCGATGGCCACTCGCGTCCTGTCGTCCGCGTAGATCGAGTAGCGCTGCGCGCCGAAAGCCGCCAGCAGACTCTTTGTGATCGATTTCAAGCCGGCATGGGCGGAAGCTTGCAGCGGCGTCAATGTGAAGTGCCCTCGGAACGGTTGATCTTGTTCCACACGTTGTACTTGCCCACCGGCTTGCGCATCGGCAGCCGCTTGACCTCCTTGAAGCTCGTCGCGTCGTAGACGATCAGCGCGCCGTCGTCCTCCCAAAGGCTGGCCAGCGCATGGCTGCCGTTCTTCGTGAACTCGATGTGCGCGAGGGTGCGCCCGGGTTCGCGCACCTGCGCCACCACCTCGAGCGTGCGCTTGTCGATGATCGTGAGCCGGTCCTTCGCACTCGGGCTCATCATCGAATCGGCCCAGGCATAGGGCGTGTTCTCGTGGCTGCGCATGAAGAACCCCGGCCCAGGTGTCGGGATGGTCTTGCGCGCCTTCCAGTCCTTCATGTCGATGACGTCGATGGCGCCATCCTTCAGGTTCGGGCTGGCGAGCACGGTGCCGCCTTCGAAGGCGAAGGTGATGCCTGAACCCAGGTGCGGCATGCCGGCGATCGGCAACTCGGCGATCTTGCGGCGGATGTCCAGGTTCACCACCTGTGCATTGGCCGCGCCGTCGGACTTGGGGCGCGTGGCACCGAGCACGTGGCGATAGGACTGGTCAAAAAAGAAGTCATCCAGCGGCTCATCGAGCAGGGTGCGCCGCACACCGAAGGTGCCAGGCTTGGCGATGGCCTCGCCCATGCGGTAGTCGTGCACGTAGCCGTCGTGGATCGGCTCGGCCTTGGGGTCGTAGGAAATCTCCCACAGCTCGGCGATGTCCTTCAGCGCGACGATGAAGCTCTTGCGCGGCGCGGCGTCGTACACCGCCGACACGCGCGAGCTGGCCTTGCCGTCGAGCGTGGTGGCGGCGTAACTGCGCACCAGGTTCAGCTCGGCGTCGAACAGGGCCAGCGTGTGCGGGAAGTAGTTCGCCGCCAGTACCCAGCGGCCGTCGCCGCTGACGGCGATGTTGCGCATGTTCAGCCCGGCACGCACCTCGGCCACGACGCCCAGGTTCCACAGGTCGTACTTGGTGATCCAGCCGTCGCGCGAACCGAAGTAGACAAAGCGCCCGTCGGGCGTGAATTTCGGCCCGCCGTGCAGCGCGTAGCGGCTGGCGAAGCGGTGGATCGCCACAAAGCGGTCCCCATCGACCAGCGAGACATGGTGGTCGCCCCCCTCGACGACCACGAACAGATTCATCGGGTCGGCGGTCCAGCGCGGCTTGTCCGGCCAGGTTGCGGCGTCGGCGGTGAACACGCGCGAGGCGCGGATGTCCGCGTCGCCCCACTTAGGCGCGGGCAGCACCGGTGTGTAGATCCAGGCCGCCAGCATGGCGATCTCTTCGGCGGACAGCTTGTCGTGAAAGCCCGCCATCTGCGTGGCCACACGGCCTTGGGTCAACACCTTGACGGCCTCGGCCTTGCGCAGCCGCGACAGGCTTTCGGGCAGCAGCGCCGGGCCCATGCCGCCCGTGCGCTGCACGCCGTGGCAGGCGGCGCAATGCTGTTGATACAGCTCCGGCGCATCCGCCGCGCGCGCCAGGTCTGCACCGAGCAACAGCAGCCCGGTCGCGAGCATCACCCGTCCCAGCAGCAGGGCCAGAGTGCTCATGTCAATGGGCCGCGTAGGCGAAGGGGGTCAACGCGACACGCTGCGACGCGCCGTCGCCGTCGAGACCGATTTCCGCATCATCGATATAACAACCCGGATCCTCGGCCCAGGCATTGCCGGTGACCTGCTGTGCGCGCACACGCGTGTTGCCGCCGCAGATGTCCAGATGCGCACAGGTTGCGCAGCGCCCCTGCACCGGCCGCGGTCGCGACTTCAGACCGGCCATCAAGGGCTCGCTCGCATCCGACCAGATGGCCGAGAACGGCCGCTGGCGCACATTGCCCAGGTTGTGATGCCACCACATCGTGTCCGGGTGCACGTTGCCCAGGTTGTCGATGTTGGCAACGTTGACGCCGCTGGCGTTGCCGCCCCAGGCGACCAGGTGCTCGCGCAGCGCGTCGTGCCATTGCGGGAAGCGCCGCCGCACCCATTGCAGCAGGTAGGGCCCGTCGGCGTCGTTGTTGCCAGTGACGTACTCCTCGTCCAGGCCGTCACGCGCGGCGGCCCAGGCGCGGTCGAAGAGCAGGTCGAGCGCTTCGCGCGTGGCCTGGAACTGAGCATCCTTGGCGCGGTGGATGTTGCCCCGCCCGGCGTAGTTCAGGTGCGAGAAATAGAACTTGTCGACCTGCTCGTCGCGCATCAGCTGCAGCAGCGCGGGCAGGTCGTGCGCATTCAGCGCCGTCATCGTGAAGCGCAGCCCCACCTTGACGCCGCGCTCACGCAGCAGGCGCACGCCCGCCAGGCTGCGCGTGAAGGCACCGTTCAAGCGCCTGAACTTGTCGTGCGTGGCGGCGATGCCGTCCAGGCTGATGCCGACGTAGTCGAAGCCGGCGGCAGCCACACGCTCGGCCATCGGCTCGTCGATCAGCGTGCCGTTGCTCGACAGCCCGACATAGAAGCGTTTGGCCTTGGCACGCGCGGCGATGTCGAAGATGTCGACGCGCAGCAGCGGCTCGCCGCCGGACAGGATCAACACCGGTACCTTGAATGCCTTCAGGTCGTCCATCACCGTGAACACCTCGTCAGTGCTCAGCTCGCCCGGATAGTCGTGGTCGGCCGACAGTGCGTAGCAATGCTTGCACGTGAGGTTGCAGCGGCGGATCAGGTTCCAGATCAGCACGGGGCCCGGCGGCGTGGTACGGCGTGCAGGTGCCATGCGGCCGTCATGCTCGGCCTGGGCAATCAGGCGCATGAACTGGCTGATACGAAACATCGAATCAATCTCCCGACAGGCGCAGGCCCGTCTTCTTCAGAATGGCGCTGGAATACAGCACTTCGTCGCGGCGACAGGCCGCGCCGAGCAGGGCACGCACCTGAGCACGCTGCGCCTCGACCTCGGCGCGCGAGCGGCCGTGCAGCATCGCGTACAGGTTGTATGGCCAGCGCGGCAGCTCGCGCGGGCGGCGGTAACAATGGCTGACGCCGCCGAGCGCACCGACACGCGCACCGAGCTCGTCAACCCGCGCATCATCCACGTCCCACACCGTCATGCCGTTGGCGACGTAGCCCAGCTTGTAGTGATTGGGCACCGCTCCGATGCGGCGGATCAGGCCGCTTTGCAGCAGTTGCGTCATGCGCTCGCGCACTGCCTCGCCGCTGACACCCAGCACCGCGCCGACGGCCTCGTAGGGGCGTGGCACCAGCGGCAGGCCGCTTTGCGTGTGTGCGATCAGGCGGCGGTCGAAGTCATTCAGCACGGCCCGCCTCCACCATGGTTCTGTCCAGCGGCATGCGGAACTCGACGAAGTATTCGCGTTCTTTCGGGAAGGCATGCACCTTCAGCCCGGTGCTGCGGCCGATGCGTGCCAGTGCGTCATCGGCTTGGGCGGCGCTCTCGGCGGCGACCACGAACCACATGTTCAGCGCATGCTCACGCTGGTAGTTGTGCGCCACTTCGCCCTCCGCGTTGACCAGCGCGGCGACCTCGTCGAAGCGCTCGGGCGGCACCTCCAGCGCAGCCAGCACAAAGCAGCCACCGGCCTTCTCGATCTGGTAGAGCGGGCCGAAACGCGTCAGCACACCTTGTGCCAGCAACCGCTGCAGCCGCTCGATGACCTCGTCCTCGTCCATGCCCAGCTCGGCGCCGACCTGGGCGAAGGGGTGGTCGCACAGCGGCAGGCCGCCGTGCAGCCGCTCGATCAGCTGCAGGTCGTCGCCATCCAGGCCGGGCTTCAGGCAGTCCGACATGCTTCGCGCTCCGGGACGCGCAATTCGCGGAAGTGGGCACTGCCGCCTTGCTTGAAGCGGCGCCGGCTGAAAAGCACGGCGCGCGGGGTCGAGCCGAGGCCGCTGGCTTCGATGGCGGCATGGATGGCGCCCTGCACCGCCACGCGGTCGCGGCCGTGCACCATGCAGTACAGGTTGTAGGGCCAGCCTTCGGCACGCTCGCGACGGTAGGCCAGCGTCACGCCGGTCTGGCCGGCCAGCGCTGCGCCATGCGCATCGACGACCTCATCGGCTACGTCGAACACCGTCATTGCGTTGTGCGCAAAGCCGCTTTCGTGGTGGCGCACGATGACGCCGAAGCGGCGCAGCGTGCCTTGTTGCGTCCAGCGCCGCAGTGTCGCCAGCAGCTGCTCGCGCGTGCGACCCAGCGCCTGAGCCCAGGCATCGTAGGGTTGCTCGACCAGCGGCAGGCCATCTTCCAGCAGCGCCGCCAGCGCGGCATCGTCCACCGGCGGCACGCTGCGCGGCGCCATCGGCCCGCTCGCGGCCAGACCTGCGCGCAGGTCGAACCCAAGATCGATGCGGTAGGCGCGCTGCATGCGCAAGCGCAATGCACGGCAGCGGGTGTCGCGCTCCAGTTGATCCACGGCGGCAGCCAGCGACTTGCCGTCGCGCGCCGTGACGACGAACCACAGGTTGAAGCAGTGCTCGCGTTCGTAGTTGTGGTTCACACCCGGGTGCGCCGAGACGATGGCCGCCACCGTGTCGAGCCGAGACGGAGGCACCGCGAAGGCGCACAGCATCGCCGCGCCGGCGGCGCCGGCACCCCAGATGCCACCGATGCGGCTGATCGCACCTTGGTCCAGCAGGGCATGGAACTGATCCAGCACTTCGCGCACCGTCAGGCCGAGCGCCTGCGCGATGGCTGCGAAAGGTGCACCCCGCAGCGGAAAATCTCGCTGCCAGTCGTTCAGCAGCGCAAAGCGCACATCGGTATTTGGCAGCTTGCTCACCTAGAACCCCATGCGCGCCGCGCGGCTGGTGAAGAACACGCCGCTGGGTGAGTCGATGTCGAGTTGCGCCAGCGTATCGAAGCGCTGCGTGTCGATCACCGACACGCGATTCGCATCGCGCGAGCTGATCCACACCGCCTCGCCACGCGGCGTGAATTCCATGTGCAGCACCGCCTTGCCGGGCTCGAGCGTCTTCACGATGCGCCGCGACGGCGTGTCGATGACCTGCACGCGGTCGTAGTCGGGCACCGAGAAATTCACCCACACCTGTCGCCCGTCGGGCCGCGCCATCACGAACACCGGCTGGCCGGCCACCGCGATGCGGCCCACTTCCTGCCAGCTGGCGGTGTCCACCACCAGCACCTCGTGGCGGCCGATGGCCGGCAGGTAGGCGTGGCGCCCGGCCACCGCCCAACCGCGCAGGTGCGGCATCTTGTACACCGGCAGCGGCGCCTCGCCGCGGCCGTAGCCGTCGAGGATGCGGCGCGGTTTCGGCACCTCGTCCCACAGGTCGATCAGCACCAGGCCGTCCTCACCGAACAGACCGGCGATGTAGTGGCGGCCGTCCGGCGTGAGCAGTGCGTCATAGGGCTGCTGGCCGACGCCGTCGAACTTGGTCAGCAACGGCCGCGCCGGGTCGGACACATCGGCGATCCAGATCGCGCCCGCGTCGAACAGCGAGAAGACGAAGCGCTGGCCCGGCAGGTCCGCCAGACCGACCACGCGCGACAGCTTGCCCGGCTCGTATTCGGCCGGGATGTCGGCCACCTGCGCCAGCGTGCGCGCATCGAAGACCTTGATGCCACCGGGCTTGTAGTTCTGCGCCGCGACCAGCGTGCCATCCTGCGAGATCGCACCGCCGATGGAGTTGCCGGCCTGCATCACGCGCGCGTCGATGCGCCGCGTCAGAAGATTCACCTTGCTCAATCCGCCATCGCGGCCGAACACGAAGGCGGTGCCGCCGTCGCGCGAAAACACCACCGAAGCATGCGACAGGTCGCCGAGCCCGGCGATTCCGCCGAGCACCGTGCGGCGGCTGGTGTTGATGACGGCCAGCGTGCCGCGCGCGCGTTCGACCACCAGGCCCAGGTCGCCGCTGCCGACGCAGCCGGCCGCCGGCACCTCGGCACTGACGGGGCCCGCCCCGCCCGCGAGCCATGCGGCGCCGGGCACCGCCGCGCCCCAGGCCAGCCAGTCGCGCCGTTTCATCGCGGCATCTCCACCGGGAAGCCGCGCTGCAGTTGTTCGGCGATCCATAGTGCCTCGGCTTCGTTCAGCATGGCGCGCCACGGCGGCATCGGTGTGCCGGGCCGGCCGTGGTAGATGG
>JAHECC010000171.1:4763-7929 GCA_024641965.1 Rubrivivax sp. | reverse complement strand
AGATATTCGAGGATCGGGTTTGGTCGAAGGTGTATGCGCGGCAGGCCGCGATATTCAACATCGATCCCAGCGGATTGGCAATTCCAGCAGGTATGCTTTCGACCACACCTGAAGACATGGCCCGCTATGCGACGCTGTTCACGCCGAGCTGGAAGGCCGTTGCCTCCGAGCAGGTCGTTACCGACGATCTGTTGAAGACCATACGCTCGGCCGCTGACCCTGCGCGGTATGCCAAGGCCTCGAAGCTGAAGAGCTCAATGGGCGCCTTCAACGAATTTGCCATGGGCAATGCCTATCAGTTCGACTATATATTCGAAGACGGTGCGATGGCGAAAAGCGGCAATATGAACCAGATGATCTACATGGATCCGAAGCGGGACTTCGCTGCGATCGCCTTTTCCAACTCTCCCTATCACTCTGGCTTTGGCGAAACCAAAGCGCCTGCCTATATGCGCTTGGCGGCCAAGAGGCTGGCTGGGCGCTAGGGGTTTGGCCCTAGGGTCGAGCAACTGGCCGTGGTGCGACCCAAAACTGATGGCCGATGTCGTGTTGCGCGCGAACGCGCGAAATCAGGAATCTTCTGCTCATTCCATGTAGCCACGAGGGCACCGTGGTTATGGAGAAAGCCGAACCAGGGCCTGAACGAAAAGACAATTTTCGCTGAGCACTAGGAATCTATTCAGTATTTATTACTCAAAGGCAAGGAACATGTTCAAGCACTTATACTATATATCCGCCTTGATGGCATTGTTATGGTTTGTAGCGATGCCGCCTGCGATTGCGCAGGGTGCGTCGGGGGAGCTCGAGGCCGTGAGGGCGGAAAGACAAGCCGGGAATCTTGACTCAGGTGAAATCAACAACGGTACAAACCCGACGTTGCTGACCACCCAGGCGGGCATTAACTTCAAGCACTATGATTATGGGTCGCGAAATTCGAGTGGCCAGATGGAAGCCTTCTTTACACAGCCATTTGGCGAGACGAAGAACATGAGCCTGACGGGCACTGTTTCCTATATCAACAGTCCGCTCGACAGTAGCTACGGCTTCGGGGATTTCGCCCTGAAGTTTCTCCATGTTGTCGATCTCAATAAGTCCCGCGGCTACGCCTACGCAGCAGAGGTGTTCTTCGATACGGGCGAACGCGATGACCTTGGCCGTAATCAGACTGTTCTGGAACTGAGTTCATTCCGTGCCGGTTTCCTGGAGAGCGGGGCGATTCTGGCACCCTCTTTGGTATGGACGACGGGGCTGGGCGACCAAGATCCCGGGGTGGACAGGGTAAACCTGCTGACATTTGACCTTTACTACGTGCCCAAGCTGGCGAACAAAAAGTTCTACATCACCAACGATCCGGCCCTGATCTACGACTTCAACGATGATCTGTTCTATGGGAGCTATACCGTGACCTTCGGCATGCTGACGGGAAAAGCGTTGGGGGGTGACTCCCAGGTATTCATCAAACCGCAGATCCTCGTCGGCGGCGACCGGCCTTTGGATTGGTCTATTCAGGTCGGATTCAAGCTTCTGAATTTTTGAGGTGGCGTTTGGTCGTTTGTGACGACAACCGGATCATCCAAACTGCGTAGCTCAAATTGAAAAGATGATCAGCAAAATGAAAAATGGACTTCTCGGCTTTCTCGCACTTACGGTGTCCGCAACTCCATCCTGGGCTCAAGTGAACCCGTCAAAGAAGCATTGATGAAGGAAGGCACCCGGCTGACGCTTCCGGTGAGCGTGGCCAGGACACCGTATACCGCCGAGTTCGTCAATAAGGTCCGCGAGGCAAGTGCATCGGAGGTTCGGGGCTGCAATGCATGCGGACACCATTTCGTCGTTGCGCAGCCCGCACGACGGGCCGCGCAACTCCATGACCTCAATCCGGCTGCTTGCGCCCGCAAGCCGTCCTCAGTCGGCTTGCTTCCTGAGGAACGCCGGAATCTCGATCTCGTCCATGCCGTTGCTCGACAGCGCCTCGACCTTGGCCGCCGCGCTTTGCGAGCGCGCGGTGCGCCACACGCTGGGCGTGCTCAGGCCGCTGTAGTCCTGCGGCGGCGTGGCCGCGCCCGGCACCTGCACCGGCTGGTTCAGCACCGGCATGTTGTCGGTGCCGGTGCGCTGCGCCGGCACCGCCGCCGGCTGCTGCACCACCTTCAAGGGTGACTGCGAACGCCTCACCGACGACGACAAACCCGTGGCGATGACGGTGACGCGCAACTGGTCACCCAGGCTCTCATCGTACGCCGTGCCGAAGATGACATGCGCGTCGTCGGCGGCATAACGGCGAATGGTGTTCATCGCGTTCTTGCTCTCCGACAGCTTGAAGCTGCCCTTGCTGGCGGCGATCAGCACGAGCACGCCGCGCGCACCGCTCAGGTCGATGCCCTCGAGCAGCGGGCAGGCCACCGCCAGGTCGGCGGCCTTGTTGGCGCGGTCCGGGCCGCCGGCTTGCGCCGTGCCCATCATCGCCTTGCCCGGCTCGCTCATCACCGTCTTCACGTCCTCGAAGTCGACGTTCACCAGACCCGGCACGTGGATGATGTCGCTGATGCCGCCGACCGCGTTCTTCAGCACGTCATTCGCGTGCGCGAAAGCCTGTTCCTGCGTGACGTCGTCACCCATCACCTCGAGCAGCTTCTCGTTGAGCACGACGATCAGCGAATCGACGTTCGCTTCCAGTTCCACCACGCCGGCGTCCGCCTGCGTACCACGGCGCTTGCCTTCGAACTCGAAGGGCTTGGTGACCACGCCCACGGTGAGGATGCCCATCTCCTTGGCCACGCGCGCGATCACCGGCGCCGCCCCGGTGCCGGTGCCGCCGCCCATGCCGGCGGTGATGAACAGCATGTGCGCGCCGTCGATGGCCTCGCGGATGCTGTCCATCGCCTCCTCGGCCGCGGCGCGGCCGACGTCGGGTTTGGATCCCGCGCCCAGGCCGCTCTTGCCCAGCTGCAGCAGATGCCCCGCGCCGCTGCGGTTCAGTGCCTGGGCATCGGTGTTGGCGCAGACGAATTGCACGCCTTGCACCCCCTGGCCGATCATGTGTTCGACGGCGTTGCCGCCGCCGCCGCCGATGCCGATCACCTTGATCGTCGTGCCCTGGTCGAATTCCTCGATCATCTCGATAGCCATAAACGCCTCCTAGTCAGAAAAAGCAGTTGCCGCAAAA
>JAHECC010000171.1:0-4663 GCA_024641965.1 Rubrivivax sp. | reverse complement strand
AGGAAGATGTCTTCGCCCAGTTCGACCATGCCGGGCATCACCGCCGTGCCGCCGGTGAGCACGATGCCGCTGGACAGCAGCTCCTCGTAGCCGCTCTGGCGGATGACCTGGTGCACCAGCGAGAAGATCTCCTCGACGCGCGGCTCGATCACGCCGGCCAGCGCCTGACGACTCAAGCGGCGCGGCGCACGGTCACCCAGCCCGGGCACCTCGATCTCCTGGTTCGGGTCGGCCAGCAGCTGCTTGGCCACACCGAATTCGACCTTGATCTCCTCGGCGTCCTTGGTCGGCGTGCGCAGCGCCATCGCGATGTCACTGGTGATCAGGTCGCCGGCGATCGGGATCACCGCGGTGTGGCGGATCGAGCCGTCGGTGAAGATGGCCACGTCGGTGGTGCCGGCACCGATGTCCACGAGCGCGACGCCCAGGTCCTTCTCGTCGGCGCTGAGCACGCTGGCACTGGACGCATTCGGGTTCAGCACCAGACGTTCGACCTCCAGCCCGCAGCGGCGCACACACTTCAGGATGTTCTCGGCCGCGCTCTGCGCACCGGTGACGATGTGCACCTTGACCTCGAGCCTGCTGCCGCTCATGCCCACCGGCTCCTTCACCTCGTGACCGTCGATGACGAATTCCTGCGGCTCGACCAGCAGCAGCCGCTGGTCGTTGGGGATGTTGATGGCCTTGGCGGTCTCGACCACGCGCGCCACGTCCAGCGGCATGACCTCGCGGTTGTCGCGCACGATGACCATGCCGGTGGAGTTCTGACCGCGGATGTGGCTGCCGGTGATGCCGGTGTAGACGGAAGCGATCTTGCACGCGGCCATCATCTCGGCCTCCTTCAGCGCCTCCTGGATGCTCTGCACGGTGGCGTCGATGTTCACCACCACGCCGCGCTTCAGGCCCACCGCGTTGGCCACGCCCAGCCCCGCCAGCCGCAACTGGCCCTGCGGCAGCACCTCGGCCACCACCACCATGACCTTGGCGGTGCCGATGTCCAGGCCGACGATCAGGTCCTTGTGCTCTTTCGGCATGTCAGCGCTCCCGCCCGCGGGGCCGCGAATGAAATGAGCTTGGGCGTTGTTCCATCGCTTACCTTGCTTTCTTCGGCGCCGACGCGGCCGATGTGGTGGTCACGCCGCGCAGCCGCACCGCGTAGCCGTCGGCATGGCGCAGGTCGGCATGCTGCAGTTCGCGCTCGTAGCGGCCCGTCACCTGGCCCACGCTGTGCACGAAACGCTCGGTGCGCGCAACCAGTTCGTCCTCGCTGCCGCGGCCGATCTGCAGCGTCGCGCCGTTGTCCAGTTCGACCTTCCACGAGCCGCGGCCCGACAGGCGCAGCGCCATCACCTGCGCCTGCAACGGCGCCAGCAGCGGCGTCAGCCGCCGATAGAACGACAGCATCGCCGCGGCGCTGCCCTCGGGCCCGCTGAACTGCGGCAGCAGGTCGTCCTCGACATCGCCGACGTTGGCGACGAAGACCTGGCCACGATCGTTCACCAGGCGCTCGTCGCCATGCTCGTCCAGCCACAGGGCCGCCGCCTGGTGCTCGGCCAGGCGCACCGCCAGCCGGTCGGGCCAGACGCGTCTGAGCGTCGCCTGGCGCACCCAGGGCACGGCCTCGAAGGCGGCACGCGCCTTGTCCAGATCGATCGACAGCAGGTTGCCCGCCAGGCCGGGCGTGGCGTTGGCGCGGATGGTGCTGACGTTGTTGCGCTGCAGGTCGCCTTCGAGCTGGATCACGCGGATCGCCAGCCAGGGCGAGCGCGACAACCACAACAGCGCCGCCGCCAGCAGCGCCACGCCGACCAGCAGGTAGAGCAGGCTGGCCACGCCATTCATCAGACGCACGTCGACCGGCAATGGATTCGTGGTGGAGGCAAAGGTGGCCATGGATCAGGCGCCTCCCGCCGTGCTGCGTTGTCCGTCCAGCGCCGCATGGGCCAGCAGGTGCAGGCACAGCTGCTCGTAGCTCAAACCGGCGGCGCGCGCCGACATCGGCACCAGCGAATGCCCGGTCATGCCGGGCGAGGTGTTCATCTCCAGCAGGAACAGCTTGCCGTCGCTGGCGCGTTGCATCAGGTCGGCACGGCCCCAGCCGCGGCAGCTCAAGCTGCGGTAGGCGGCCAGTACCAGACGCTGCACCTCGGCCTCTTCTTCCGGCGGCAGGCCGCTCGGGCAGCGGTAGCCGGTGTCGTCGGAGTAGTACTTGTGCTCGAAGTCGTAGTTGCCGCCGGGCGCGTCGATGCGGATCACCGGCAGCGCGCGCGCGTTCTCGCCGTCGCCGAGCACCGGGCAGGTCAGCTCGATGCCTTCGATGAACTCCTCGCACAGCACGTCGGCGTCGTACTGCAAAGACAGGGCCACGGCCTCCTGCATCTGCGAATAGCCCATGACCTTGGTGATGCCGAGCGACGAGCCCTCGCGCGGCGGTTTGACGATCAGCGGCAGGCCGACCTCGTCGGGCACGGCGCGCAGCCGCGCGGGTGCATGCTGGTCGCGCGCCAGCCACACCCAGCGCGGCGTGGGCAGGCCCTCGGCGACCCACACACGCTTGGTCATGACCTTGTCCATGCAGATCGCCGAGGCCATCACGCCCGATCCGGTGTAGGGGATACCCAGCAGCTCCAGCGCGCCCTGCACCGTCCCGTCCTCGCCATGACGGCCGTGCAGCGCGACGAAGACGCGCTCGAAGCGCTCGCTCTTCAGTTCGGACAGGTCGGTGTGCGCCGGGTCGAAAGCGCTGGCATCGACGCCCTGCGACAGCAGCGCCTTGAGCACGCCGTTGCCGGACATCAGCGACACCTCGCGCTCGGCCGAATCGCCGCCCATCAAGACGGCGACCTTGCCCATGGACCGAGCCAGCGACTTGTCCGGCGACGTCATGCCTGTTGCTCCTTGACCTTGTCGAGCAACTCGCCCAGGTACGGTGCCACCGTGCCGATCGTGCCGGCGCCCATGGCGATGACCACGTCGCCGTCGCGCACCTGCTCGACGATGGTCGTGCCCAGTTCGTCCACGCCGTCGGCGAAGATCGGGTCGACCTTGCCGGCGACTCGCAACGCACGCGCCAGCGCGCGGCCGTCGGCGGCGACGATCGGCGCCTCGCCGGCCGGGTAGACCTCGGTCAGCAGCACCACGTCGGCCGTGCCCATGACCTTGACAAAGTCCTCGAAGCAGTCGCGCGTGCGCGTGTAGCGGTGCGGCTGGAAGGCCAGCACCAGGCGCCGCCCGGGAAAGGCGCCGCGCGCCGCCGCCAGCACCGCCGCCATCTCCACCGGATGGTGGCCGTAGTCGTCGACCAGCGTGAAGACACCGCCCCCGTGGGCTGCCGGCACCGGCAGCTCGCCGAAGCGCTGGAAGCGCCGGCCGACGCCGCTGAAGTTGGCCAGCGCGCGCACCACCGGCGCGTCGGGCAGTTCCAGCTCGGTGGTCACGGCCAGCGCGGCCAGTGCGTTGCGCACGTTGTGCTCGCCGGGCAGGTTCAGCGTGATGTGCAGCTCGGGCATCGCCGTGCCGTTGCGGCGCTGCGCGACGAAGCGCATCTGCCCGCCGGGCAGCGCCTGCACGTCCACCGCACGGATCATCGCGCCTTCGTCCAGGCCGTAGGTGACCACCGGGCGCGAGATCATCGGGATGATCGAACGCACGCCGGGGTCGTCGGCGCACAGGATGGCCGCGCCATAGAAAGGCATGCGGTGCACGAACTCGACGAAGGCCGCCTTCAGCCGCGCGAAGTCGTGGCCGTAGGTCTCCATGTGGTCCGCGTCGATGTTCGTCACCACCGACAGGATCGGCATCAGGTTCAGGAAGGAGGCGTCGCTCTCGTCGGCCTCGACCACGATGTAGTCGCCCGAGCCCAGCCGCGAATTGGCGCCCGCGCTGTGCAGCAGCCCGCCGACGACGAAGGTCGGGTCCAGGCCCGCCTCGGCGAGCATGCTGGTGACCAGCGAGGTGGTGGTCGTCTTGCCGTGCGTGCCGGCGATGGCGATGCCGCGCTTCAGGCGCATCAGCTCGGCCAGCATCACCGCGCGCGGCACCACCGGCACGCGCCTGGCGCGCGCGGCGATGACCTCGGGGTTGTCGCCCTTCACTGCGGTGGAGGTGACCACCGCTTCGGCGCCGGCGATGTGTGCCGCATCGTGGCCGGTGAAGACGCGGATGCCCAGCCGTGCCAGCCGGCGCGAGGTGGGGCTGTCCGACTGGTCGGAGCCCGATACCGTGTAGCCCAGGTTGTGCAGGATCTCGGCGATGCCGCTCATGCCGGCGCCGCCAACGCCGACGAAGTGGATGTGCTTGACCGCGTGTTTCATGCGTGCACCAACCTTTCGAGCTCGTCGCCGACGCGGGCTGCGGCGCGAGGCCGGGCCAGCGCGCGCGCCTTCTCCGCCATCTGAAGCAGGGCCGGTCGCGTCAGGCCGGAGAGCAGATCCGCCAACCGGTGCGGCTGCAGTTCGAGCTGCGGCTGATGCAGCGCCGCGCCATGCCGCGCCATGAACTCGGCGTTGTCGCGCTGGTGTGCAGTGGTGCTGACGATCAGCGGCACCAGCAGTGCCGGCACGCCGGCAGCGCACAGCTCGCTCACCGTGATCGCGCCGGCGCGGCAGATCATCAGGTCGCAGGCCGCGAGGCGTGACGCCATGTCGTCGATGAAGGGCAGCAG
>JAHECC010000026.1:19519-31293 GCA_024641965.1 Rubrivivax sp. | reverse complement strand
CCGAGCCGACCGTCACGCGGCCGACAGCAGGCAACGCCGCCGTCGCTGGCCACCGACCTGTTTGCGCGCGAGGCCCTGGCCGTCGCCGCCCAGGCGCCGTCCGCGCGGCTGCCGGTGTGCGTGATTAACGGCAACCTGAAGTTCATCAAGCAGCCGATGCTGATGGGCCACTACATCTCGGCGCGACTGGGCGGCACCGAATACGTGGTGAATATGCTCACCGGCGGCGCGATGAGCGAGGCGCTCGACGCCAGCCTGTACCCGTCCACGCCGGGCACGCACCAGGTCTTCATCAACATGCGCGTCGACCCCGAGCAGCCGCTGGCACTTCCGCGGCCTGCGGCCGTGGTGGTGGTCGGCCTGGGCGAGGAAGGGCGATTGCGCCTGAGCGAGCTCACCGACACCGTGCGCCAGGGCGTGATGGCCTATGCCCAGCGCGAGAGCGAACAACGCGGCGGGGGCGCCACCGGTTTCGAACTGGCCGCGACGCTGCTGGGCAGCGGCGGCATGGGCGTGCGTGTGGGCAGCGCGGCGCAGGCCATTGCGCAGGGTGTGGCCGAGGCCAACCAGCGACTGCAGCGCTGCGGCTGGCCGACAGTGTCGAAGCTGCACCTGGTCGAGCTGTACCAGGACCGCGCCACCGAGGCGCACCAGGCGCTGACGGTGCTGGTCGAGTCCCGGCCCAACGACTTCGCGCTGCTGCCCACGCTGGTGCCGGGGGCGGGGGCCATGCGCCGGCCGGGCGACTCGGGCTATCGTGGGGCGGGCTACGACCTCATCACCGCGGTGCAGCGCCGCGACCAGAACGACCTGCCGACGATCGAATACACGCTGGACACGCAGCGGGCGCGCAACGAGGTGCGCGGCCAGGCGACACAGGCGCAGCTGGTGGACGAGCTGGTGCGCGTCGGCGCCGACAGCGAAAACACCGACCTGCAGATCGGTCGCAGCCTGTTCCAGTTGCTGGTGCCGCTGGAGATCGAGCCGTTCCTGGCCGGCTCGAATGCGCTGGTGCTGCAGCTCGACCAGGCCACTGCGCGTTATCCGTGGGAACTGCTCGACACGAGCGCGGCGCAATCGGGCGGCAGCGCGGCCGACCTGCTGCCTTGGGCCGTGCGCACGCGCGTGCTGCGCAAGCTGCGCACCGAACAGTTCCGCGCCCAGCCGGCGGCGGCCGGCCGCGACGGCGGCGTGCTCGTCATCGGCGAGCCGCTGTGTGACAAGAGCAAGTTCGCCGAATTGCCCGGGGCACGCCGCGAAGCCGAGGCCGTGGCCCAGGCGCTGGGTGAGTCTCCGCTGCTGGCGCCGGATGCGCTGCAGGCCGTCAACGCGCTGTTGTCGCGCCCGTTGCGCATCGTGCACATCAGCGGCCATGGCGAACATCGCGAGAACGGCACCGGCGGTGTGGTGCTGTCGAACAACACCGTGCTCGGCCCGCGCGAGATCGCGGCCATGCGTCACGTGCCCGAACTGGTGTTCGTCAATTGCTGCTTCATCGGTCAGATCCACCCCGACCCGAAGGTGCCGCGCAACGCGCTCGGCACGCGGCGCGCGCAGTTCGCGGCCAGCCTGGCCGAGCAGCTGATCAACGACGGCGTGCGCTGCGTCGTCGCCGCGGGATGGGCCGTGGAGGACGGCCCGGCGATGCAGTTTGCGCTGCGCTTCTATCAGCGCCTGCTGGCCGGCGAGCGCTTCATCGATGCCGTTGGCGAAGCGCGCCAGGCCGCGTGGCAGGCCCGCCCGGCGGGCAACACCTGGGCCGCCTACCAGTGTTATGGCGACCCCGACTGGCGCTACGTGCCACCCGACGCCAAGCAGGCTGCCGCCGCGGTGGTGCTGCCCGACGTGGCCTCGGCGCCGTCGCTGGCGCTGCTGCTGGAGAACGAGGCGCTGAAGGCGCGCTATGCGGACGTTCGCACTCCGGCGATCAGCCAGCGCCGGCTGGACAAGTTGCGCCAGCTGCAGGCGCGCTATCAGCCGCTGTGGGGCGGCATCGGCGCGGTCGCCGAAGCCTTCGGCCTGGCCTTCGCGGAATGCGGCGACCGCGACGCCGCAATCGGCTGGTACCAGCAGGCACTGCGTGCCGTCGATGGCAGCGCGTCGATGCGCGCCGCCGAGCAACTGGGCAACCTGATGGCGCGCCAGGGCGCGCAGCGCAACGACAAGGCGCAGATCGACGCGGCCATCAAGCACCTGCGACCGCTGGCCGAAATGCAGCCGACGGTGGAACGGCACAACCTGCTCGGCTCGGCCTGGAAGAGCCTGGCCATGGTGGAAAAGGGCAATGCTGCACTGGCGGCACTGCGTCACAGCGAAGCCCAGTACGCACTGGCCGAGGCGCTGGCGCTGGCCAGCCAGGCCGACGACCTGTTCTATCCGATCATGAACGCCATGGCCGTGCGGCAGCGCATCGAAGGCCTGGAGAAGAAGCCGCGACGCGCACTCGATGCCGCCCGCGTGGCGGCGGCGCGCAGCTCGCTGCAGGCCAAACTGTCGCGCGCGCCGGACTTCTGGTCGGTGGTCGGCGTGCACGAACTCGAGTTGCTGGAGGCGCTGTCGCAGGGCCGGCTGGCCGCCGCGCGCGCCAGCATCGAGCAGGGCATCGACGACCTGGCCCAGCGCGCGCCGGCGGGGCACATGTGGGACTCGGTCTACAAGCAGGCGCTGTTCGTGCTCTCGCCCTGTGCCGAGGGGCCGTCCTCGGGCGAGTCGGCGGCGGCGAAGGCACTGCTCAAACGGCTCAAGGGGCTGGCCACCTGAGGCACGCAATGGCCACGCGGAGGGCAGTCCGGTGAGCAATGCGCCGCAGGTGGACATCGATGCGGCCGCCTTCTGGCAGGACCCGTACCCGGCGCTGGCGGCGATGCGCCGCGACCACCCGATCGCCTATGTGCCGCAGCTCGGGGCCACGCTGTTCACGCGGCGCGCGCACATCGTGGAGCTGGAGAAGCTGACCGAGGTCTTCAGCTCGCACCAGCCGCAAGGCCTGATGAACCGGCTGATGGGCCACAACATGATGCGCAAGGACGGCGCCGAGCACATCGCGGAGCGCAAGCTGATGCTGGCGGCGCTGGGCCCGCAGCCGGTGCGCGCGCACTGGGAGGCGATCTTCCGGACCGATACCGCCCGGGTGCTGGACGCATTGGCGCCACGGCGGCAGGCCGATCTGATCGCCGCCTATGCGATGCCGGTCTCGGCCGATGCGCTGCGCGCGCTGACCGGCCTGACCCACATGCGCTGGCAGGACATGGACGCGTGGTCCCAGGCCATGATCGACGGCATTGCCAACTATGCGGGCGATCCGGCCATCGAGGCCCGCTGCCATGCGGCCACGGCCGGCATCGATGCCTGCATCAGCGAGCGCATGCCCGATCTGGCTCGTGCGCCGGACCAGAGCCTGTTGTCGGTGATGCTGCGCGCCGGCCTGCCCGAAGCCAGCGTGCGGGCCAACATCAAGCTCAGCATCAGTGGCGGGCAGAACGAGCCGCGCGACGCCATCGCCGGGGCGGTGTGGACGCTGCTGAGCCATCCCGAGGCCTTGGCCAGGGTGCTGCGCGGCGACGTGCCGTGGCGCCGGGTGTTCGACGAATACGTGCGCTGGATCTCGCCCATCGCCATGAGCCCGCGCCGCGTCGCGCAGCGCTACAGCGTCGACGACGTGGTGCTCGAAGCCGAAGACCGTGTGTTCTTCATGTTCGGCTCGGCGAATCGCGACGAAGCCTTCTTCGACGACCCGGACCGCTTCGACCTCGACCGCCGCGACAGCAGCGCCCACATCGCCTTCGGCGCCGGGCCGCACTACTGCGCGGGCGCAGCGGCCTCCAAGGCGCTGATCGCCGAGGTGGCCTTGCCTGCGGTCTTCGAGCGGCTGCCGGGCCTGCGGCTGGCGCCCGATGCCGCGGTGCGATTTGGCGGCTGGGCCTTTCGCGGCCCACTGTCGCTGCCGGTGGTGTGGGGCTGAGTGTCAGGCCCGCGGCGGCTGTGCCATGAGCGCAGCGACTTGCGAACCACGCAGTCCTTTGTCGAACGAATTGCAGTTGCCATGCTGGCGGTCAACGATGATGCGCCGAAGCGAGATCGAAGCACTTGCCCTGCCGGTGGGTCTGCCCGGAGCCAAGGTGGGAGGTCTGCTTCCTGGCGCGGGCGTTGAGCGAACCCGATTGCCCGTGACGCGGGAACGCGATCGGCCGGCCAGAACATCCCCGCCTTTGCGGCCTTCGACATGCATCTTGCTTCGAATCAATGCTTTGTCGTTGGATGGGCGTACAAAGATTTCTACCGACCTTTCGATACTTGGGTGAGGTCGGCAAGCGAAATGAAATCGCGCAAACATGTTCGGTTTAGGGTCTGCAGGGCCCATGCCTTTGATGCGCCATTGCGCCACCTGCAACCAGCGGCCCTGCGACGTCGCGCGTCGCTTCCACTTGCGCATGCAGCCACGACAGGGTCTTGCATCCATGTACGTCTTGTGGGAGTGCAACATGAACGCTACCGGTTCTCGAGTACGGCGCATTGCAAGCATCGCGCTTCTGGTTCCCGCCATCATTGTGCTGAGCGCATTCGCTCCGGTGCTGGCACAGACAAAGACCACGCTTCAATACAAGGAGGTTCACTATCAGTTCACCAGCAACGCGGTCTTGGTCGGCAATCCGGCGGACGGCCACGTCAACGGTGTTTGGGCGCGCCGCGGACTTACGATTTTCGACAGTGGAGAAGTCGCTTCCTATTCGGCATTGGGAAACTTCGACTTGACGAAAGGCAGCGGAACCATCTCCGGAACCGACACCACGTTCTTCGCTGACGGTTCATCATGGTCAACGAAATTCACGGGCCAGTTCTCGGTAGGTCCCAAAGGGCTCTGGGTCATTCCGCATGAGGGTGAATTCATCAAGGGGACCGGCAGATTCGAGGGGATCAGCGGAACCTTGGTGTACACGTCCAAACAAGTCGACAAGAAGCCCGACTTCGAAGGCTTCGCGGTGACCGAGGGCAGTGCCACGTATTCCGTTCCGCAGAAGTGATCGCGTTGCCCGTCGAAGCGGCTCGCATCTCTCCGGGTCCGTCGTGCCGCTGGAGGATGTGGATCCCGAAAGCCTGTGCGAGTGATTCCGCCACCGTTGCCTTCGACTGACCGCAAAGGGCATACGCTCCGGCCTGCGGCCGAGCCCCATCGAGGCCTCCTGCTGAACAATGCCCCAGCCTGGGCTGAAGGCTTTGCAAGCTCAAGGCGCCGCGGGGATCGAGCGGGGTTGTGTCCCGTCGATTGCCAACGATCCGCAGCCCGGAGAGTGGAGGCTTGATCGGAGCTTTCGCTTCGGGTCGATTGTGCGAGCTCGCCAACCTTGCGCGGTCAGCCTCGATGCGCCACAACACGCCGGCCGGTTTCCTGCAAGATCGACTGCAATGCGGCATGCGTCGACCCGCGCAAGAACTGCACGCAATCCGGACTCAGAAATAGCGCCACCAGACATAGACATGGCAGACCGCCATGTGCAGCAGCATCAGCGGGAAGGCGACCTTCGAGAAGGCCAGCATGCGAAACGGCACGCCGTTGCGCTCGGCGATGCCGGCGACGATCAGGTTGGCACTGGCGCCCACCAGCGTGCCGTTGCCGCCCAGGCAGGCGCCGAGCGACAGGCACCACCATAGCGGCAGCAGCGCGTCCGGCCCGCCGAAGGTCAGCGCCATCGACTTCACCACCGGGATCATCGTGGCCACGAAGGGGATGTTGTCGACGATCGCCGAAAGCACCGCCGAAGCCCAAAGGATGCTGTAGCCCGTGGTGCTGAAATGCCCGCCGGTGGCGGCCAGCAGCTGGTCGGCCACCAGCTGCAGCAGCCCGGCATGCTCCACGCCGGCGATCAGGATGAACAGCCCGACGAAGAAGAAGATCGTGATCCACTCGACCTCGTTGTAGATCTTGAGCACGTTCGCGGTCTGCTGCTCGGCCTTCTTGCCGATGTTGTCCAGCAGCAGCAGCAGCGCCGCGCCGGCCATCGCGATGCTGCCCGAGTGCAGTCCGATGCGGCGTTCCAGGACAAAGGCCAGAACCACCAGCCCCAGCACCACGCCAGCGCGCTTGAGCAGCCGCGCATCGGTGATCGCATGCCGCTCGTCGAAGGCCATGACCTTGGCGCGCAACTCGGCGGTGGTCTTGATCTTGCGCCCCCAGATCAGGTGCATCGACCACACATGCACGGCCAGAAGCACCAGGATCACCGGCGCCAGGTGGTAGACGAAATCGTTGAAGCTGAGCCCGACCTGACCGCCGATCAGGATGTTCGGCGGGTCACCCACCAGCGTGCTCGCGCCGCCGATGTTCGACGCCAGGATCTGCGCGAAAAGGTACGGGTAAGGCTTGATCTTGAGCACCTCGGTGATGACCAGCGTCACCGGCGCCACCAGCAGCACCGTCGTCACGTTGTCGAGCAGCGCCGAGGTGACGGCGGTGACCACCGCCAGCATCGCCAGCAGGCCGGCCGGGCTGGCCTTGACCTGCTTGGCCGACCACAGCGCCAGGTACTCGAACACGCCGGTCTTGCGCGTGATCGCGACGATGATCATCATGCCGACGAGCAGCGCGATGGTGTTGAAGTCGATTCCCGCGACGGCCTGTTCCTGGCTCAGCAGGCCGAACATGATCATCAGCATGCCGCCGAGCAGCGCGATGATCGAGCGGTTCAGCCGCTCGCTGATGATCACCGCGTAGGTCAGGATCATGATGACCGTGGCCAGCCACAAGGGGTCCAGCCCGAGTATCGCGGCGGCGCCGCTGCCGCCGTGCATCAGCTGACCCTTCCGATGCGCGCGAGCACGTCCCACACCGAGACGATGCCCACCAGCTTGCCGTTTTCGACCACCGGCAGCAGATTGCGCTGGCGGTGCAGGAAGGACATGGCGTTCATCAGCGGTGTGTCCGGCGCGAGTACCGGCACGTCCGTGGCGACATGCTTGCTGACGGGGTCGTTGGCCACGGCGTCCATGCGCTCCTGCAGGTCGGCCAGGCTTTCCGTGATGAAGCCGACCTTCAGCAGGTGCGCCGTCGGGTACAGCTCATCCTCGTGCGACAGCACGCGCGGCATGGCCAGCGCGATCAGGCGGCTGCGCGGCAGCATGCCGACATAGCGCCCGTCCGCCTCGGTCACGGGCAGCGCGGGAATGCGCTGCTCGATCATCGCGCGCAACGCGCCACTCAGCGTATCGCTGGGCTTCAACACGGCTGGCGGGGCCGACATGACCGACCGGCACGAGGCATCAGTGTTCGAACCCATGGCCTTTCCCCCTCAAAACACGGTGGACACGGGCCGCAAGCGATGCAGCGGCCGCAAGCGTTGTCGACGCCGACGGCCGTGGCGGTGGATGGGCCTAATTCAGATCACGCAACTCGCGCCGCAGGATCTTGCCCACGGTGGACTTGGGCAGGGCATCGACGAACTTCACCACCTTGGGCACCTTGTAGCCCGTGAGCTGCTTGCGGCAAAACGCGATGACCTCAGTTTCGGTGAGCGTGGCGTTCGGGGCCTTGACCACGAACAACTGTGCCGCTTCGCCGGTCTTGTCGTCCGGCACGCCGATGCAGGCGCACTCCGCCACGCCCGGGCAGCCGGTGGCCACGGCCTCGATCTCGTTGGGGAAGACATTGAAGCCCGAGACGATGATCATGTCCTTCTTGCGGTCGACGATCTTCAGGAAGCCCTTGTCGTCGAACTGGCCGATGTCGCCGGTGCGGAAGTAGCCGTCGTCCGTGAAGGCCAGCTTGTTGGCCTCGGGCTGCTGCCAGTAGCCGGCCATGACGTGCGGGCCCTTGACGACGATCTCGCCCGAGCCGCCCAGCGGCACCTCCTTGCCTTCGTCGTCGATCAGCTTGACGTCGCTGGAGGGCAGCGGCAGCCCGGTGGTGGCGGTGAAGGCCGGCACCGTGGGCGGGTTGAAGCTGACCACCGGGCTGGTCTCCGACAGGCCGTAGCCTTCGAGGATGAACTTGCCGGTCATCGCCTGCCAGCGCTCCGACACGGCCGGGATGATGGCCGCGCCGCCGCCGCCGGCCAGGCGCAGCCGCGACCAGTCGATCTCCTTGCTCTTCGGGTGCGCCACCAGGCCAGCGTAGAGCGTGTTCACGCCCATGAACACCGTCGGCCGCGCCTTCTTCATGACCTCGATGAAGCCGTCGAACTCGCGCGGGTTGGGCACCAGCCAGTTGTCGGCGCCGGTCGAGAAGTAGGTGATGAAGTTCACCATCAGCGCGAAGATGTGATACAGCGGAATCGCGGTGACGATGACCTCGTCGCCCGGGTGGATCGCATCGCCCATGAAGGCGCGGAACTGCTCGACGTTGGCGACCAGGTTGCGGTGCGTCAGCGCCGCGCCTTTCGACAACCCCGTGGTGCCACCGGTGTACTGCAGGAACAGCAGGTCCTCGCCGCTGCTCTTGACCGGCGTGAAGGGCAGCTTCGCACCTTCGGCCAGCGCGTCGGTGAACTTGATGGCCGCGCCCAGCCGCGGGTCCGTCGGCGGGCTCGGCAAGGCCGCCCCGCTGCCGTCGCCGACGCCGTTGGTGATGACGGTCTTCAGCTTGGTCTTGCCCATGACCTCGGCCACGGTGCCGGACACGCCGCTGAAGACGATGATGGTCTCGACACCCGCATCGTTCAGCTGGTGCTGCAGCTCGGTCGGCGTGTATAGCGGGTTCACGTTCACCTGGGCCGCACCGGCGCGCATGATGCCGAGGAAGGCGATCGGGAAGGCCAGCAGGTTCGGCGTCATCACCGCAATGCGGTCACCCTTCTTCACGCCCAGCTTGTTCTGCAGGTAGGCGGCGAAGTCGCGCGACAGCCGGTCGACGTCGGCGTAACTCAGGGTCTGCCCGGCGCAGCGGAAGGCCGGCTTGTCGGCGAAGGTCTTCATCGCCTCGTCCAGCATCGCCGTCACCGACGGGTAGGCGTCGGGGTTGATTTCCTTGGGGATGTTGCCGTAGCTCTTGTGCCAGATCTTGCTGCTCATCTGTCTCTCCTGGGTTTGCGGGGCGGGATCGTTGTGCGCCTATTTCGGCTTCGCCGACAGCGGCGGCGCGCGGAACTGCACCGCCATGTCGAAGCTCGTCTTGGTAAAGCCGACGATCTCGGCGAAGTCCTTGTCCGACACGCGGCGAGCGGCATCGTTGGCGCGGTAGATGTTGGCCAGCTCGCGTTCGCGCCCGGCCTGCTCGACCAGGCGGCCGACGCCGAAATCGTCGAGCAGCTTCCACAGTTGCGGGTTGTAGGTACGTGCCAGCTTCATGGCGAATGCCATCTGGTCATGGCGGCCCAGTGCGCTGCCCAGCCGCAGGATGACCTCGACCGGCAGCGCCGCGGCGCCACGCTCGGCCTGCTCGATCAATGCCGGGTCCTGCAGATCGATTGCCTGCCCCAGCTCGCGCGTCGTCAAACCGGCCGCTTCGCGCGCCTTGCGCAACATGCCACCGGCCTTTTCGATGGCGGCGCGCTGGGCCGGCTTCTTCGCATTCGCCTGCGCCATGTTCAGACCCAGCTCGGCCGCGCTGCCCGCCACGCCCAACACGTTGTCGGTCCAGCGACGCAGTTCCTGCGCCAGCTTGAACAGTGGCATGGGCGAGGGCCTGACGCTCGGCGTCGCCTTCACCGCAGCCTTGGCGGTCGCGCGTTTCGGCGCCTTGCGTGGCGCCGCGATCTTCCTGGGCATGGCTGTCTCCAGCGGGTGAACGGAGGGCCCGCCGAGGCTGCTGCGCCGGGCCGGGCTCGCACTTTGTCGTTACATTCATTCTAGAAGCGTGTCGGGCCTCGGTTCGAGCCCGCGCCGTACCTGGAAACGGGCTCAGCCTAGGCACGCCCCGGCCCGCCGGCGAGTGCGCGGCTCAGCGCCCGCCCGTCACATCGATGATCGCGCCGGTGGTGTAGCTGGATTCGTCCGACAACAGCCAGACGATGGCCAGCGCGGTTTCCTGTGCGGTGCCGGCACGCTGCATTGGCACCGAAGGTGCGACCTGCGCTGCGCGGTCGGGCTGGCCGCCGCTGGCGTGGATGTCGGTGTCGATGATGCCGGGGCGCACGGCATTCACGCGGATGCCCTCGGTGGCGACCTCGCGTGCCAGGCCGAGCGTGAAGGTGTCGATGCCGGCCTTGGCCGCGGCGTAGTCCACATACTGCCCCGGTGAGCCCAGCCGCGCCGCCGCCGACGACAGGTTGACGATGACGCCACCTGTGCCGCCATGCTTCGTGCTCATGCGCTTCACGGCCTCGCGCGCGCAGACGAAGGAGCCGGTCAGGTTGATGGCGAACATGCGTGTCAGCCGCTGCACGCTCATCTCGTCCACCCGCGCCGGCTGGTCCACCACGCCGGCGTTGTTGACCAGGCCGCGCAAGGGGCCCAGCTGCGCATCCACCTCGGCGAACATGCGCAACACCGCCGCTTCGTCGGCGACATCGGCCTGCAGCACCAAGGCGCGCCGGCCCAGTGCGCGCACCTGCGAGGCCACCTTCTCGGCCGCGGCGGCGTCGCGCGTGTAGTTCACAGCCACGTCCCAGCCGCGTTGCGCGGCGAGCACGGCGGTAGCGGCGCCGATGCCGCGGCTGGCACCGGTAACGAGCAGGGTCGGAATCATGTGGCCTCCATCGGTCAAAGGCCCATTGTCCACGCCACGAACGAAGGCCCGGCAATCGTTCGATGGCCGGGCCGGGGAGACGATTCGCAGCCGATCAGGCCAGCGGCACCGGCACGAAGATCTGGTTGCCGCCGCGATTGACGAGCAGAGCCACGCTCTTCGGCTTGGTCTCCAGCACCTTCTTGATCTGCTCGACCGATTCCACCGGCTTGCCGTTGATGGCCAGCAGCACGTCGCCACGCTCGATGCCGGCGCGCTGGGCCGGTCCGGCGACACGCTCGACCAGCAGGCCGGTTTCCACTTTCGCCTGCTGACGCTCATTGCCGTTCAGCGGACGCAGCGCCAGACCGAGCTGGCCCCCGGGCGCCGCCTCGCCGCCATCGGCCAGCTGCACGGCCTTGTCGGCGGCGCTGCCCAGCGTGGCCTGCAGCTCGATGGCCTTGCGCTCGCGCCACACCGTCAGTTCGACCTTCTTGCCCGGCGCCGACATGCCGATGACGCTGGACAGCGCGCCCGAGCTGGTCAGCGCCTCGCCGTTGACATGGGTGATGACGTCGCCCGGCTTCAGCCCGGCCGCCGCGGCGGCGCTGTCGGGCATGACCTGCGAGACCAACGCGCCGTCCGGCCGCTTCAGGCCGAAGGATTCGGCCAGACCCTGGTTCAGCGTCTGCACCGTCACGCCCAGGCGGCCGTGCTGGGCCTTGCCGGTGGCGACGATCTGCTCCTTGATGTTCAGCGCCACGTCGATCGGGATGGCAAAGGCCAGCCCCTGGTAGCCGCCGGTGTGCGAGAAGATCTGCGCGTTGATGCCGATGACCTCGCCGTTGCCGCTGAACAGCGGCCCGCCCGAATTGCCCGGGTTCACGGCCGCGTCGGTCTGGATGAAGGGCACCACAGCATCACCAGGCAGCGAGCGGCCCTTGGCGCTGACGATGCCCTGCGTGGCCGTCTGCTCGAAGCCGAAAGGCGCGCCGATGGCCAGCACCGGGTCGCCCACGCTCAGCTGTTTCGGGTCGCCCAGGCGCACGGTGGGCAGGTCGCTGGCCTCGATGCGCAGCACGGCAATGTCGGTCAGCGGGTCGCTGCCCAGCACCTTGGCGGCGAATTCGCGGCGGTCGCCGAGCTTGACCGTCACCTCCTTGGCGTCGCGCACGACATG
>JAHECC010000026.1:0-19419 GCA_024641965.1 Rubrivivax sp. | reverse complement strand
GGGCGCCGTCAGCGCGGGCGACAGGCAGCCGCCTTGTGCAGCAGCTCGATCAGCATCGCGTGCTCGGCCGCGGTCAACGCATCGAAGCTTTGGCGTTCGCCATCGACGATGCGTTGCACCGCCTTGCGCGCCAGCGCAGCGCCCTTCGCCGTGGTGCGGATGTGTTGCGCCCGCCGGTCCACGACGCTGCGTTCGCGCGCAATCAACTGGCGGCGCTCCAGCCGGTCGATCCACACCGTGATGTTGGGCGCGGCCAACGCCAGCGCGCGCGACAGCTGCTTGGCCGAAACACCGGGGTTTTCGTCGATCAGCGCCAGGATGGTGAACTCGACCGGCCGCAATTCGAAGGGCTGCCCGACCTCGCGGCCGAATACGCCGGTGCTTGCAATCGCCGCTTGCGCAAGTTGGTAGCCCAGGATGTGATGCAGGCCGGCTTCGACCAGTTTGCCTGCAGGCGTCATGTCGGTCGAGGCGGGCGCGTTCTGTTTCATCGGCCGGATTGTCCTATTGCCGGCGCGCCCTGCGCCACGCTTCGTCTTCATCGATCCCGGCGATCCGAGCGCATTGGTTATCTTGCCAAAGCGTTCTCTGCCGCACGAGCTTGACGTTTGCCCCTATTCGGATTTCATGTTGATTACTTAAAGCAATCAAAGCGCTGCTTCGACCCCTCATCCGCCACGCAAGGACATCGCCGTCCCAGGCGTCGCCTCAGCCGCGCTGGTGTCGCATGCGCGAATCGTCCGGCCCGAGCAACGGTGCCAGGCCATCGCCGCAGATGGCCGCCGCCAGGCGCGCGCCGCGCGCGTCACCGGCTTCGACCGCGGCCAAGGCCTCGCGCGCCGCGAGCCGCGTGCCGTCATCCAGGCGCAGCGCCGGCTTGTCCAGCAGCCGCTCGGGCTGGCTGGCGCAGAAGGCGCGCAACCGGGCCGCGGCATCGTCGAGCCCGTCGCCCCAGTAGTCCACCAGCGGCAGCTTCAGCGTCTTGCCAGCGGCGTTCGTGGGCAGCGCCTGCGCGAAGACGATGTACTCCGGCACCTCGTAGGCGGCGAGCCGTGCGGCGCAGTGTTCACGGATCGCCTGCGTCGTGGCCGTGTGGCCTGGTTTGAGTACCAGCACTGCCTTCAACCGCGCGCTGAAGAGATGGTCGGGCACGCCGACCACCGCCGCGCGCAGCACGGCGGGGTGCAGGTACAGCTTGTTCTCGACCTCGATGCAATACACGTTCTGCCCGCCGCGCACCACCATGTCCTTCTTGCGGTCGAGCAGCCACAGGTAGCCTTCCGCGTCGATCTTCGCCCAGTCGCCGGACAGCACGAAGCCGTCGGTGCGGAACACCTCGGCGGTCTTGCCGGGCTCGTCCCAGTAGCCGGCATTGGTCTGCTGGCCGCGGTAGGCGACTTCGCCGATGACCTCGGGTTCGGTGACTTCGCGACCCTCGTCGTCGAAGATCGCGATGTCGCAGATCGCGGTGGCCAGGCCGCAGCTGGTGATCTTGCGGATCGCGTCCTCGGTCGGCAGCGCGAAACCCAATGCGGTGCTTTCGGACACCGAGCCGCCGTTCACCATCGCCACCGGGTCGAAGCTGGCCTTCAGCTGGTTGATGAAGGCCTCGGACGCGGCATGGCCACCAAACAGGATCTTCTTCAGCGTGCCGCAGTCATGCTTCGCGAAGTCGGGGTGGTTCATCATCAGCCACAGCATGATCGGCGCGGCCACGGCCCAGGTGCAGCGCTCGCGCTCGACCAGCTCGATTGCGTCCAGTGGCGCGAAGGCGGCCATCACCACGCACTTGCCACCCGTCAGCAGCGCCGGCATGAAGTCGGTGTAGACGGCCGTGTTGTGGTACAGCGGCGGCATGCACAGGTTGATGTCGTCGGCGTTCAGGCCCTTGGCCGCGACGGCGATGTTGCGCGCGCAGCCGGTGGCGTTGAGGTGCATCGCCATCGTGCCCTTGGGCACGCCGGTCGTGCCCGAGGTGAAGGCGATCGCGCACAGGTCCCATTCGTCGATGGCCACCGGCGACGGCATGATGCCGGTGTCGCGTTCCAGTTCACTGAAGGCCAGCGTGCCCTCGGGCGCGCTCGACGCGCCGGTCATGAACACCGCCCGCACGCTCGAAAGGCCGGCGCGCACCGCGCCGAGTTTGTCGGCCCAGACCTCGGGCGCCACCACCAGCGCCTTGGCCTGGACCTTGTGAATCTGTGCGGCCAGCCCCTCGCCGGTGAGGCCCAGGTTCACCGGCACGGCGATGCCGCCGATCGACACGATCGCCAGGTAGGCGATGACGTACTCCGCGCAGCCCAGCGTCAGCAGGCCCAGCCGGTCGCCCTTGACGAAGCCGTGCTCGTGCTGCAATGCTGCGGCGACGCGCCGCACGCGTTCACCCACCTCGCGCCAGGTCATGCGCCGGCCGCTGGGGTGGAAGACATAGGCCTCGCGCTCGGGATAGCGCGTTACGTTGTTGTCCAGCAGCTGTGCGACGTGCCCCGGGCGGTCCCGCCAGGCCCAGATCTCGGTGCCTTCCCAGGCGATGCCGCGCCCGCGCGGCGCGCTGATGCGCTCGACCTCGCCCGCCAGCGACGGATAGAGCTCGCGCCATGACTTGCAGCTGCCGCGGGCAGGCGCGTGGACGGTCCAGGCAGGCATTGGTGCTTCCTTTCCAGGGCTTCGCAATCGCCGATGCTACGTGCGACCATGCGGCATGAAACAAGACAAACCCTTCGACCTGATCGTCTTCGGCGCCACCGGCTTCACCGGCAAGCTGGTGGCCGAGTACCTGAACAGCACCTATGGCGCGGGTGGCAGCGTGCGCTGGGCCCTCGCAGGGCGCAACCGCGACAAGCTGGCCGAAGTCCGCAGCGCGATCGGCGCCGACGACCGTCTGCCGCTGCTGACGGCCGACGCCGGCGATGCCGCCTCGCTGGCCGCACTGGTGAAACAGGCGAAAGTGATCATCAGCACCGTCGGACCCTATCAACTGCACGGCGAGCCGCTGGTGTTCGCCTGCGCCAAGGCTGGCACCGACTATGTGGACCTGTGCGGCGAGCCGGGCTGGATGGCGCAGATGATCGAGCGCCACGAAGCGGCGGCACGTGCCAGCGGTGCGCGCATCGTCTTTTCGTGCGGCTTCGACTCGATCCCCTTCGACCTCGGCGTGGTCTTTCTGCAGGCGGAAGCGAAACAACGCTTCGGCGCGCCGCTGCAGCGTGTGCGCGGCCGCGTGCGTGTCATGAAGGGCGGCATGTCCGGCGGCACCTTCGCCAGCGCGCTGGCCACGATCGAGCAGATGGCCCGCGACCCGCAACTGGCCGCGCTGATGGCCGACCCCTTCGCGCTGACGAGCGGTTTCCGCGGCCCGCCGCAGCCCGAGGGCGAATCCGCCGCGTATGACGACGTGGCCCAGGCCTGGACCGGCCCCTTCGTCATGGCCGCGATCAACACCAAGAACGTGCACCGTACGCACGCGCTGCGCGGCCACCCGTGGGGCCGCGGCTTCGAGTACGACGAAAGGATGCTCACCGGCCGTGGTGCATCGGGCGAACGGCGTGCCAAGCTGCTGGCGCAGGCCACACGGCTGCAGAACGTGGCGATGGCGTTTGCGCCGGCGCGCGCGCTGGCGCAACTGGTGATGCCCAAGGCGGGCCAGGGGCCGAGCCGTCGGCAGCGTGAAAGCGGCTGCTACGAAATCGACTTCAGCGGCGAGACGGCGCAGGGCCGGCGGCTTGCCGCCACCGTAGAAGGCGACCGCGATCCCGGCTACGGCTCGACCTGCAAGCTCATCAGCGAAGCCGCGCTGTGCCTGGTACAGCAGGTGGATCGTGCGATGACGCCGGGAGGCGTGTGGACGCCGGGTGCGGCCATGGGGCTGACGCTGGTGCGGCGGCTGCACGAGCGCGCGGGGCTGAGCTTCAACATCGACGATTGAAAGCCGACCATGTAGGGGCGATTGGCGCTTTCGGCGGCAAAGCGGCTACTCGAACGCGCTGGGCGAAATGAAGCGGACGGCCAATGGCTAGCGCACACGAACGGCAGCTCTGCGCTACGCGATTTCGTTGCTGAGGGAGGGTGGGCCGCCGTTTCCATCGACTTCGACGCGAGCCTTCAGTACATGCAACGGTGGACTCAGAGCACCGGGCACAGGTTGCCGGGCACAGGCTGCCTTGCGACCCGGGCGATGGCGTTGCGTGGAACAGGACTTCGCACAACCCTCGGGCCGCGTAGCGCGAGTGCGCCAAGCAACCCGACCTGTAGGTGCAATCCTCTGCGTACTTCTACGCAGTCGGGTCGTGTAGGCCTGCAGATGTGCCGCCACCTGCGCTCGAACACACTCGTTCCATCGCCACGTTGGATGGGAGGTGTGCAGTGAAACAAGGATCGTCGTTGTTGGCACAGGAGGCGCGCACGACGATGCGTGATCTCGTGCCCTGGCTGCCCCGGGCGGTATCCATCGCCGCCGTGGCCTGTGGCCTGGCGCTTTCGGCACCACTGATCTGGAACGCCGTATCGGCTGGACTGGGACTGGTCGCCCTGCTGCTGATCGCCGGCTGCGGCACGGTGTTCTTTCAGGCCTTGCCGCTGCTGATGCAGAAGCTGGAGAACCGCCTGCTCGCGGCCCGCAAGGCCGAGGCGCGCAACAACCCGATCGAGCAGTTGCAGAACGACTGCATACGCCGCGAACTTCGTCTGGTGTCGTTTCGCCAGGCCCTGGTGCAGATCGGCGGGCAGATCGAGAACATGCGCCAGATGATCGACGAACGTCGCCAATCGGACCCGGCGCACGTGCTCGTGCGGCAGGAGCGCGCGGTGCAGAAGATGGCGCAGTTCTACGAGCTCAACCTCAAGCGACTGCAGGAGGCACACGAGGCGCTGGAGGACTTTCGCCATCAGGTGCAGCAGAAGCTCTTCGAGTGGCACTTTGCCCAGGCTGGCCAGCAGGTGATGGCCGCGCTGCGACCAAGCGAGATCGCCGACCTGATGCAGGACCTGATGACCGACGAGGCACTGCGCTCGGTGCAGACGCGCTTCAACGCGGTGTTCGCCGAACTGGACGTCGAGATGCGCGCCATCGACAGCCCCACCCGCAAATTGCTCGATTCCAGCCAGCTCGAGGGCATGGATCTCCTGCAGATGCCGTCGATCGCCGTCGCCGGGAGGTTGCCATGAAGTTCTGGAAGCACTTGCGCTGGTGGTCCACCGCCGCCTTCCTGGCATTGCTGCTGTGGAGCTGGTGGGCCGACGACGGCCATGGCCCGAGTCCCGGCAGCGGCACGACCACCCTGCGTCCCTACACCTACTGAAACTGGAGCACATCATGCTGAACATTCGTTCCCTCACTGCCAGCCTGGGTCTGCTCGCCGGCCTGGTTTCCCTGCCCACCACCGCGGCGCAGCCGTTGGCGCCAGCCCCTGCCGGCAACGACGAAGGCTGTGCGCTTCGCGTGGCCACCGGCCCCAAGGGCAAGGTCTACGAGCAACTGTTCGAGAACATGAACCGCGTGTGCGGCGCCGAGGTCAGTCTGTGCGCGGTGCCCAGCGAAGGCGGGTTGCAGAACCTGTCGCTGCTTTCGGCCAACAAGGCCGACATCGGCATGGCCCAGGTGGACACGCTCGAGGCCATGAAGGACGGCGACCCCAACGTGAAGCAGATGCAGGCGGTGATGCCGCTGCATCTCAACCTGCTGCACGTGGTCGCGCTGAGCAGTGGCTCCACCTACGGCCGCAAGGAGATCGCCGGCATCACGGTGCCCGGCACCGGCAACAAGGTGGTCGTGCGCAACTTCTCCGATCTGAAGGATCTGACCATTGCCGCCGTGGGGTCGGCACAGCTGATGGGCCGCACGCTCGAGGCCCAACTGCGCTATGGCATGAAGTTCGAGAACGCCGACTCCGACAGCGAGGCGTTGAAGATGCTGAAGGACGGCAGGGTGCAGGCCGTGTTCACCACGGTCGGCTGGCCCAGCCCGGTGATCTCGAAGCTTCAAGGCGACACCTTCACGCTGGTGCGCTACGACCTGACGCCGCAGTTGCCCTACGTGACGGTCAAGCGCAACTATCAGAACCTGGACGCGCTGAATCACCCCTTCATGGCGACGCCGAATCTGCTGCTGACCAATGCCTACAAGCCCGGCGGCAACTATTACCGGCGCGTCGCGGCACTGCAGCGCTGTTTGAGCCAACATCTCGACGAGCTGCGCGAAGGCAACTTCCACAGCGCCTGGCGGGAAATCGACGACCCGGCCCAGAACTACAAGATCGCCGGCTTCGGCAGCGCCGCCGATGGGGCACCCGTCGCCGTACGCAGCACCCAGCGTCGCAAATAGACGGTGCCTTGCAGCACCGACAATGCGCGCCGCACCCACCCGCCTCCACGATGACCGACGCAGCCGCGCCCACCGCTCGATCGCACCGATCCTTCAAGAGGTCGATCGCCTGGGCACTGGCTTCGTTGGCGCTGGTGGCGGCCGTGGTCGGTGCCGGCCGCTGGGCCGAAACGCGCGAGGCCCGGGCGCAGGTCGACGTGCTGCGGCGCACGGCCGAGATCCAGGCCCTGAGCCTGCGCGCCGAGGTCACCCGCTTCGAGTACCTGCCGCACACCATTGCCCAGCATCAGGACGTGCAGGGTGTGCTCCTGGCACCCGGCGACCTCGCGCTACGCGGCCGCGCCAATCGATTCCTGGCCGACATCGCCGCGCGCGCCGGCCTGTCGGCCCTGTACGTGATGGATCTGCAGGGCACCACGCTGGCCGCCAGCAACTGGGACACGCCAGACAGCTTCGTGGGCCAGAACTACCGCGCGCGGCCCTACTTCAGCACGGCGCGCAGCGGCGCTACCGGCCTGTTCTACGGCATCGGACTGACGACAGGCGTGCCGGGCTTCTTCATCGCCGGGCCGGTACGGCGCCCCGGACACGACATCGTCGGCGTGGTGGCGGTCAAGCTGAGCCTGGCCGCCATCGAAGCCGCCTGGGCGCTGATGCGCGAACCCATCCTGCTCAGCGACGAGCGCGGCATCGTCTTTCTCGGCAACGTGCCCGACTGGCAGTACCGCGCCACGCGCTCGCTGAGTGCCGTCGACCTGGACGTGCTGCTGCGCAACCGGCAATACGGTCAGCGCAGCACATTCGACGCTCTGCCCTGGCGCAGCCAGCGCGACGTCGACGACCCGGGGCGCCTGGTGCGCACGACACTCGGTGGGCAGCCGCGCAGCTTCCTGGCCATCGACACAGAGCTGCCCGAGCTCGGCTGGACGCTGACGGTCACGGCCGACGAGGCGGCCTTGCGCCGCGCGCGCTACACGGCCTGGGCGCTGTCGGCCACGGCGCTGACGGCTTTGCTGCTGGGCGGCGCCTACTGGCGGCTGCGCGAACGCCGCTTCGTCGAACAGCGCAACGCGCGCGCCGAACTGGAGCAGCGTGTGCGCGACCGCACCCGCGAACTCGAGGACGCACGCGGCTTTTGGCAGGCCATGGAGGACTCGCTGCTGGTGGGCATGCGCGCGCGCGACTTGAGCGGGCGCATCATCTACGTCAACCCGGCGCTGTGCGAGATGCTGGGCTACGGCGCGGACGAACTGGTGGGCTGCATGCCGCCGTACCCGTACTGGCACCCGGACTTCATCGACAAGCACTGGCGCGACAACGAGGCCGTCATCACCGGCAGGGCCGCACTGAATGGTTTCGAATCGCGTGTGCGCCATCGTGACGGACATGACGTCTACACGATGGTCTACACCGCGCCGCTGCTCGACGCCACCGGCCGGCAGAGTGGCTGGATGAGCTCGGTGGTGGACATCACCGCACAGAAGGCGGCCGAGGAGTTGCAACGTTCGCAGCAGGCGCAGTTGCAGCAGGCCAACCGCGCGCTCAGCCTGGGCGAGATGGCCACGGCGTTGGCGCACGAACTGAACCAGCCGCTGATGGCCTTGTCCAATTTTGCAGCCGCGGCGCAGGCCTTCGCGCGACAGGGGCCGAGCGAGATGCTGGTCGCCAGCCTGGACGACATCACGGCGCAGGCGCGGCGCGCCGGCGAGATCGTCGCGCGCATCCGCGGCTTCGTGCGCCAGCGCAGCGGTGGCATCGAGAGCTGCCGGCTGAGCGAGATCGTCGGCTCGGTGCTGGCACTGGTCGAGCCCGAACGCCGCAAGCGCCAGGCACGTCTGCTCAACCGCGTCGACACCGCATTGCCTGCCGTGCGCGGCGACCGCGTGCTGCTCGAACAGGTGATCTTGAACCTGGTGCTCAATGCCATGCAGGCCATGGATGAACTGCCGGTGTCGCGCCGCATCGTCACGATCGATGCCCATGCAGGGCCGGGCTCGATCACGGTGTCGGTAGCCGACCGCGGCCCCGGCATATCGAGCGATGTCGCCGGGCACCTGTTCGAGCCGTTCTTCACCAGCAAGGCGGGCGGACTGGGCCTCGGACTGCCGATCTGTCGCACCATTGTCGAAGGCCACGGCGGTCGCCTCGGTTACGAGAATGGCGCCGATGGCGGTGCGGTCTTCTCCTTCACGCTGCCGCTATGAACACACCCAAGCTGAGTTTGTACATCGTCGACAACGACGAAGGCGTGCGCCGTTCGCTGGCGCTTCTGCTGTTCTCGCTGGGCCGCGCGGTTCAGGCCTTCGATTCGGGCGAGGCCTTTCTGGCCGGCGTCGACGCGCAGCAGTGCGGCTGCGTGATCCTCGACCTGCGCATGGAACCCGGCATGAGCGGCATCGAGGTCTTCGAGCAGTTGCTCGCCCGGCGCAGCCCGCTGGTGGTGGTGTTCCTGTCCGGACACGGCAACATCGAGCAGGCGGTCGAGCAGGTCAAGAAGGGCGCCTTCGACTGGATCGCCAAGCCCGAGACGGCGGCGATCGTCGCGAAGATCGAACCGGCCCTGGCGCGCGCGGCAGAGAACGCGCAGGCGGCGCAGCTGTGGGCCCGCCTGACCCCGCGCGAGAAAGAGGCAGCACCGATGGTGGCGCTGGGTACGACGAGCAAGGAAGGCGCGCGCCTGCTGGTGCCGGAATGCGACTACCGCACCTTCGAGAACTACCGCGCGCAGGCCTTCGCCAAGCTGAAGGTCGGTAGCGCTGCGGCGCTGCGTGGCTGGATGACGCGCCACCGCTGGTTGACCGATTTCGACCGCTGAGGCGCCGACGTCGACGCACGCGTCGACGCCACTTCACCTGCATTGAATGGCCCGCATCGACGGTCGGGCACGCCGCGCGCGGACGGCGTGTGCAGCACACGTTGCGTAGATGTACGCAGTGCGCCCCGCGCAATGTCGCGGATGCGCAGCCCACGCACGCTCGCGATCATGGCACCACCCCCGCACAGGAGACCGCATCATGATGGCAACACCCGACCAGCTTCTCGCCGCCGATTTCGCGCAGCCTGCCTCGCGCAGGCGAAGGCTCGGCGTCGCGATCGGTGCGACGCTTGCGCTGCTGCTGTGCATCGTCTTGCTGACGTCGACCGTGGCCATCGTGCCGGCCGGTCACCGCGGCGTGCTCACGACGCTGGGCAAACCGTCGGCGCAGGTCCACGGCGAGGGTCCCCATCTGATCTGGCCGTTCTTGCAGCGGATGAACCTGATGGACGTGCGCGTGGCGCGCCGCGAAGGCGAAGGTGACGCGGCATCGCGCGACCTGCAGGCGGTGCGCGTGAAGGTGATCCTGAACTACCACCTCGATCCGGCGGCTGCCGTGCAGGCCTTTCGGGACATTGCGCCGAGCAGCGAGGAACTGGCCGTGCGCATCATCGATCCCGCCCGACCCGAAGCCTTCAAGGCGGTGACGGCACGATTCACTGCCGAGGAGCTGATCAGCCGGCGCGCCGAGGTGCGCGAGCAGATCGCTGCGCTGCTGCGCGAGAAGATGCAGCGCCACGGCCTGGTGCTCGACGAATTCGCGATCGTCAATTTCGCGTTCTCCCCATCGTTCACCAGCGCCATCGAGGCCAAGGTCAACGCCGAGCAGGAAAAGCTGAAGGCCGACCGCGACCTGCTGCGCATCCGCGTCGAAGCCGAGCAGCACATCGCCAGCGCCCGCGCCGAGGCCGAGTCGCTGCGCCTGCAGCGCCTGGAGGTCACGCCGCTGCTGCTGGACTTGCGCCGCACCGAGAACGAGCGCCTGGCCATCCAGAAGTGGAACGGGGCACTGCCCACGACCACGTTGGGCGGCGGCGCGCAAAGTTTCTTCCAGCTTGGCGCCGCCCGTTGAACGGCACGCCGCCCATCTACCGACTGTCCAGGAGTCCCACCATGAACACCTTCCTTCTCGGTCTGTGCAAGAGCTTCGACTTCTCGGGCCGCTCCACGCGCGCGGAATACTGGATCTTCGGCATCTGGCTGATGGTCTTGCTCGTGGTGGCGACGCTGCTCGATGCGATGCTCGGCACACTGAACCTGCGGCTCGGCATCGGCTGGCTGTCGATCGGCGTGCTGGTGCTCACCTTCGTCCCGTCACTGAGCCTGAGCGTTCGACGGCTGCACGACATCGGCCAAAGCGGCTGGTGGGCCGGCATCGGACTGCTGCCCGGCCTGGGCATGGTGGCGCTTGCCCTCGCAGCGCTGTTCGATGGCCAGCGCCGCACCAACGCCTATGGGCCCGACCCAAAGCAGCGCGATGGTCGGCCGGGCCTGCGCTCCCCGCCGGCGATAGGGACCAAGACTGCGCGGTCGGGCGCAGGCCGCACGTGGCTCGTCAGTTTCGTCGCAGCGGGGCTGCTGTTTGGCCTTCTGGCCTTCGCCGGTCTTCGCTGGTGGCATGGTCTCGCCACCGTGCGCGCGGCCGCCGACGCAGCGGTGACACAAGGTGAACAGGCGGGCCATGCGCTCGTCGCCGACGACTGCCTGGCTCAGGCATGGCAGGCCGCGTCAGCCACCGCGACACCAACGATCGAAACCAACGCGCTTTCGGCCGCGTGGTTGCGAGGCTGTCTGCGCACGAGTCAGGGTGCCGAGCGTCTTTGCGCCGAGGTGCCAGCACAGCAGGACATGCTCGCGTCGGTGGCGTGGATCACCCAATCCTGTGCAGCAGCGGGTGCCAACCCGCCGGGCTGTCAGACCTTGATGCACACGCTCGCGTCGCACTGCGATTCGGCGTCGAGCGGCGGCAAGTCGCTTTGAGCTGCGGCACCATGTGCCGCGCCAGACTATGGGGCCGAGCGACCCGCCGCCGCACGCATCGCGTCGATGATCTCCTGTCCCATCCAGGCCGGGGCTTGTTCATACACGCGATGCATCGCGCGCCGCCATGCGGCCAGCTCGGCCGGGCTGAGGGTATACACCACCGTCTTGCCGCTGGCCCTGATCTTCTCCAGCATCTGTTCATTGTCCTGTGCCGCAACGCCTTGGGCATAGACGGTGGCCTCCTTCAGGGCGCCTTCGAGGATGGTGCGCAGGTCGCTCGGAAGGCCGTCCCAGAAGCCCTTGTTGACGATCACCGCATAGGCCAGGTAGGCATGGTGCGAGACCGTCAGGTGTCGCTGCAGTTCGTGCGTGCGCTGCGTGTAAATGTTCGACGGGATGCCTTCCTGCCCATCCACCAGGCCGTCGCGCAGCGCGGCATAGGTGTCCGACAGCGGCAGCACGACGGGCTCGGCGCCAAGCGCGCGCATCTGCGCGGTGATCACGCGCGAGCTCTGCACGCGAAAGCTGCGGCCATGAAAGTCGGCGACATCGCGCAACGGCCGGTTTGCCGTCATCACCTTGAAGCCGTTGTCCCAGTAGGCCAGCCCCTTGATGCCTTTCGCCTCGAGCCGCTTCAGCAACCCGGCGCCTACCGGGCCATCGGCCACCGCGCGGAAGGCCGCGCGGTCCTTGAACATGAAGGGCAGATCGAAGGCCTCGAAGCCGCCGCCGCCGAGCACGGCCAGCTTCGACAGCGATGGCGCCAGCATCTGCACCGTGCCCAACTGCAGTGCCTCCAATTCCTCGCGGTCCTTGTAGAGCTGGCTGTTGGCATGCACCTCCACGCGCACCCGACCCCCTGTGCGCGTCTCGGCCAGCTCCTTGAAGCGCTGCGCAGCGCGTCCCTTGGCCGTGTCGGCTGCCACGACGTGACTGAACCGGACCACGACGGGGCTCTGCGCCCTGCCCACCCACGGCCCCAGCAGTCCGGTCGCGGACAGGGCAGCGGTGAACGCGCGGCGGGCGCGTTGCGAGGAGGGCGTCTCTTCCATCGATGGCAAGCTGTCGAAGCGGTCTGGTGCAAGGCCGACAGGAGATTCTTGCGTGCCCCGTGCCGAAATGGGATTGTCCATGCCCGCCGCACCGCCGCGACCGGCGCCGCACACAAAAAGCGCACATAGACTGCCGCCATGGCTGAGCTCAGCATCGATACCCCGAAGGCCGTGCCAGCGCGCTGGCCGGTGCGCGCCGACTCGGCCCTTCTCGCGGCCATCGGCGCACGATGGGCCGGCGCACTGTGGTTGCTTCCGCTGCTGGTCGCGCTGCTGTTCGCGGCGCTCGTACTGCTCTGGGCCCAGCGCAACGACGCGATCGACTTGCGCGAACAGACCGACGCGATCACCGTCGACACGTTGAGCCTCGAAGCCCAGTTGCGCGGGCGGCTGGAAACCGAGGCCGCCAAGCTGCGCGCCGTGGCCGCGCGGCTGCCGGCGCAACCGGGGGATGCACAGCCGGCGCTGCGTTCCATGCCGGAAGTCGCCGCGGGCCTGGATCGACTGTGGATGAGCCTGGTCTGGGTCGACGCCAACAATCAGGTGCGGGCGCAGGTCCAGCGCCAGCCGGCGTCGGAAGGCGACACCGCGACATCGATGACCGCCTCCGGCCAGACGCTGCACCTGGTCGCACCCGTCGGGCGCGCCGCTGAGGGCAATCACAGCACGGTTGGCAACGGTCGTCTGGTGGCTCGCTACGACCCGGCTGACCTGCTGAAAAGCAAGGACTTCTGGTGGCTCGCGCTGAAATATGACGTCGACCTGGTCACCGGCTTGGGCGAGATCATCGCGTCGACGGCAGACGGATCCACGCGTGCCACGGGCCTCAGTCACGAGAAAGTGTTCGAGCCGATCACCGATGCGACGCTGCGCCTCACCCGGCGCCAGGCCTTGCGCCCGTGGTACCGCAACCTTCGTACCCTGGTTCTGATCGGCGGCGTGCTGCTGCTGAGCGTGGCCGCGGCGATCCTGTTGCGACGGCAGATGGCGCGTACCGCGCGCGCCGAACTGGATTCGCGAACCGAGGCCGCCTGGCGGCAATCGATGGAGGAATCGGCGCTGGTCGGGCTGCGCGCCAGGGCATTCGACGGCCGAATCCTGTACGTGAACAAGACCCTGTGCGAGATGGTCGGCTATGCGCGCGAGGAATTGCTCGGCCTGGTACCGCCGTTGCCCTTCTGGCGACCGGAGGCGGTTGACGAAATGATGTCGCACAACCGCCTGACGCTTCAGGGCCAGGCGCCGCGCAGCGGATTCGAGGCGCGCTGGCGGCATCGGGAAGGGCACGAGCTCGACGTCATGGTCTTCGAATCGCCGCTGGTGGATGCCGCAGGCCTGCAGGTCGGCTGGATGGGTTCGATCGTCGACATCACCAGTCGCAAGCGTCTGGAGGACATGCAACGTCGCCAGATGGAGGTCATGGCGAACCATGCCCGCCTGACCACCCTGGGTGAGGTCGCATCCACGCTGGCACACGAGCTGAACCAGCCCTTGACCGCGATCTCGGGCTACAGCACCGGCCTGTCGATTGCCTTGAAGGCGCATCCCGGTATCGATCCGATGCTGCTGGCTGCGCTGGATGACATGACTCTGCAGAGCGCGCAGGCCGGACGCATCGTGCATCGCATCAGGGAAAGGCTCAGCCGGCGCGCGACGGTCAGGGCCCCTTTCGACTTGAATGTCACGGTCTGCGAGGCGCTCGATCTGCTGAAGCGTCAGCTTGCACAAGCCGGAATTCGCGTCACGAAGGGCCTGGAGGCGTCGCTGCCGATGGTCATCGGTGACCGTGTCGGCATCGAGCAAGTGGTCACGAACCTGGTGCGCAATGCGGCCGACGCACTCGGTCAGCGGGCGGCGGACCGCCATATCCACGTGGCAACCTCGGTCGAGTCAGCAGAGCAAGATGCGTTCGCCATGCAGGACGCACGGGTCGTGCGCTTGAGCGTGCGCGACAACGGCCCTGGGTTGCAGGGTCGCAGCGTGGACACCCTGTGCACATCCTTCTATTCGACCAAGCACGATGGCCTGGGTATCGGCTTGGCGATCTGCCGCTCCATCGTGGAGGCGCACGACGGCACGCTTGTCGCGCACGAGGCTGACGGCGGTGGGGCTGTTTTTGGCTTTGCCTTGCCATCGATAGCACCTGCCGGGGAGGCGATGGCCGCATCCGCGTGATATCGCTGCTGGCGTTCATGCAGCGCCGGGCTCATGCGCTCGAGTGCAGGCCCATACCGGCGGCCACCGGCAGGCGCAGGCTGACGCGCAGCCCGCCCAGCGCCGAGTCATCGAGCGTCAGCGTCGCCCCGTGGCGCTGGGCCACGCCGCGCACGATGGTCAGGCCCAGACCGGTGCCGTCTTCGTCGCTGGCATTGCGGCGGTAGAAGCGGTCGAAAACCCGCTCGCGCTCGGCCGGCGGGATGCCGGCGCCGGCATCGTCGACCTGCAACGTCGCGGCATCGTCGTCTGCCGACACGCGCAGCTCGACCTTTGCACCAGGCGGCGCGTAGCGCACCGCGTTGTCGGCCAGGTTGCGCACCAGCGCCGACAATGCAGCTCGCTCGCCGTCGACCCACACCGGCTGGTCGGCGAAGAGTTCGAAAGCAGTGCAGCGCGCCAGCGCCAGCGGCACGGTGTCGGCCACCGCCTCGCGCACCAGTTCGCTCAGGTCCAGCCGCTGAAGCGTCGCGGCGGGCGCGCCGGGCTCGGTGCGCGCCAGCGTCAGCAGCTGCTCCACCAGCCGCGCGGCACGTTCGATGCCGGCGGCCAGTGTGTCGATGGCAGCGCTGCGCTGCTCGGGGCTGTCGGCGCGCTGCAGCAACTGCAACTGCAGCTTCAGCGCCGTCAGCGGCGAGCGCAGTTCGTGCGCCGCGTCAGCGACGAAGGCGCGCTGCGTGTCCAACGACCGGGCCAGCCGCAGCAGCAGCGCGTTCAGCGCGCTCACCAACGGCGTCACTTCGTCGGGCAGGTCGGTCGAGGGCAATGGTTCGAGCGATTGTTCGTCGCGCCGGCGCACATCGGCGGCGACGCGCTGCAGCGGGCGCAGCGCCAGCGCTGTCAACCACCAAGCGGCGGCGGCCATGAACGGCGCGATCAGCAGCAGCGGCAGTACGCTGCGCCAGGCCGCGTCGGCCGCCAGGCGACGGCGGATGGACAGCGGCTGCGCCACCTGGATCACGCGTGATGGCGTGGCCACGCTGAAGCTGCGCCAGGTCTGGTGCTGCACGTCGACATCGGCAAAACCGAGCTGGGCGCGCCGCGGCAACGCCGAATGCGCACGCGAGGCATAGATCGCGCGGCCGTCGGCGCTCCACACCTGGACCACGAAATCCAGCCCCTCGTCGGCCAGCGCACTGGCCTGCGCCGGCGCCACCTCACCCTGGTCGCGCAGCGACAGCGCCATCTGGCGCAGCTGGTAGTCGAACAGCGCTTCGGTTTCGGCACGTACGCTGCGGTAGGTGACGCCACCGACCAGCAGCGCTGCCACCGCCAGCAGGCCCAGCACCGCCGCCAGCAGCCGCGCGCGCAAAGAGCTCAAGCGGCCGTCTCCGCGGCCAGGAAGTAGCCCACGCCGCGCATGTTGCGGATGAAGTCGCTGCCCAACTTGCGCCGCAGCTGGTGCACGTAGACCGACACGGCGTTGCTCTCGATCTCCTCGCCCCAGCCGTAGAGCCGGTCTTCGATCATCGCTCGCGACAGCACCGCGCCGGGGCGCTGCATCAGCAGCTCGAGCACCGCGTACTCACGTGCCGACAGCAACACCGGTTGGCCGTCGCGCATTACCTGGCGTGTGGCCGGGTCGAGGCTGACGCCGCCATGCGTCAGCAGCGGCATCGCGCGCCCCGCCTGGCGGCGCAGCACGGCGCGGATGCGCGCACCCAGCTCGTCCAGCTCGAAGGGCTTGACCAGGTAATCGTCGGCACCGGCGTCGAGCCCGGCAACACGGTCGCCCGGGCCGTCGCGTGCGGTGAGCACGATCACCGGCGTGGCGTCGCCGCGTGCGCGCAGCGCCTTCAGCACGTCCATGCCGCTGCCGCGCGGCAGGCCCAGGTCGAGCAGCACCAGGTCGAAGCGCTCGCTGGCCAGTGTGCTGGCCGCGGCTTCGGCGTCGCGCACCCAGTCCACCGCATGGCCTTCCATGCGCAGCGCGGCGCGCAGGCTGTCGCCGATCATGCGGTCGTCTTCCACCAGCAGGAAGCGCATCTTTGAGTTTCTCCTCGGCAAAGCATAGCGCGGGGGGGCAGACACCCCGATGGCCGCTGCGGCGCCACACTGCAAAATGGCGGCCGACCCAACCCAAGGAGACGAGCTTGCAGATCCAACGACGCACCCTCATCGGCGCCGGCGCCGCCCTCGCGACCCTCGGCGCGCCGGCGCTGCTGCGTGCACAAGGCATCGAGAAGAAGAACCCGACGATTGCCGTGGGCGGCAAGAACCTGCTGTACTACCTGCCGCTGACCATCGCCGAACAGCTCGGCTACTTCAAGGACGAGGGCCTGGAGGTGACCATCGTCGACTTCGCCGGCGGCTCGCGCGCGCTGCAGGCAGTGGTCGGCGGCAGCGCGGACGTCGTCTCCGGTGCCTACGAGCACACCGTGAACATGCAGTTCAAGGGCCAGCCGATGCGCGCCTTCGTGCTGCAGGGCCGCGCGCCGCAAATCGTGCTCGGCGTGAACCCGAAGACGATGCCCGACTTCAAGGGCGTGGCCGACCTCAAGGGCAAGAAGGTCGGTGTCACCGCGCCGGGCAGCTCGACCAACGTGATGGTCAACTTCATCCTCGCCAAGGCCGGGCTGAAGCCCGCCGACGTGTCCATCGTTGGCGTCGGCGCCGGCAACGGCGCGGTGGCGGCGATGCGTGCGGGGCAGATCGACGCCATCAGCAACCTCGACCCGGTGATCACGTTGCTGGCACGCTCGGGCGACCTGAAGATCGTGTCAGACACACGCAACCTGGCCGAGTCGGAGAAGGTCTTCGGCGGGCCGATGCCGGCGGGCTGCTTCTACGCGCCGCAGCCCTTCATCGACAAGAACCCGAATACCGTGCAGGCGCTGACCAACGCGATGGTGCGCGCCGACAAGTGGATCCAGAAGGCCGGACCAGGCGAGGTCATCAAGGCCGTGCCCGAAAGCTATCTGCTCGGCGACCGTGCGGTGTACATAGACGCCTTCCTGGCGGCCAAGGGCGCGCTGTCGCCGGACGGGTTGATTCCCGAGGCCGGCGCGATGACGGCCTTCAAGGCGCTGGCCAGCGTCGACCCGAAACTGGCCGAGGCCAAGCTCGACCTGAAGGCGACCTACACCAACGAGTTTGCGAAGAAGGCCAACGCGAAGCTCGCCAAGGCGTAGATCGCACATGACCGGCGCGCAAGTCATCGTCCTGGCCACGCCGGTGTTCCTGCTGGCGATCGCGCTGGAGTTCGCCATCGGCGTGGCACGGGGGCGCAACACCTACCGGCTGGCCGATGCGCTGAACAGCCTGAGCCTCGGCGTGATGAGCGAGGCCACCAACGTCTTCGGCACGCTCGTCAAGGTGGCGATGTACATGTTGGTGTTCGAGCATGTGCGGCTGGTCGAGCTGTCGGCCTCGTCACCCTGGGTCTGGCTGGGCGCGCTGCTGGCCTACGACTTCTGCTACTACTGGCTGCACCGAGGCGGGCACCGCATCGCCGTGCTGTGGGCCGCGCACGTGGTGCACCACCAGAGCGAGGACTACAACCTGTCCACCGCGCTGCGCCAGACCAGCAGCGGCTTTCTCTTCGGCTGGATCTTCTACCTGCCGCTGGCACTGATCGGCGTGCCGCCGCTGGTCTTCGGCACGGTGGCGCTGATCGACCTGCTGTATCAGTTCTGGGTGCACACACAGCAGGTCGGCAAGCTCGGCTGGTTCGACCGCTGGTTCTGCAGCCCCAGCAACCATCGCGTGCACCATGCCGTGAACGACCGCTACGTCGACAAGAACTACGGCGGCATCCTCATCGTCTGGGACCGCCTGTTCGGCAGCTTCACCGAGGAAGACGAAGCCGAGCCCTGCGTCTATGGCACGCGCGCGCCGCTGCGCAGTTGGAACCCAGTGTGGGCGAATCTGCAGGTCTATCGCGACCTGGTGCTCGACAGCTGGCGCGCGCGGCATTGGACCGACAAGCTGCGCGTGTGGCTCGAGCCGCCGGGCTGGCGGCCCACCGACGTGGCCGAAGGCTGGCCGAAACCGGCCTTCGACATCCGCGAGGTTCAGCGCTTCGACCCGCCGCTGTCGCGCGCCGCCGGCTGGACGGCCGCGGGCCTGTTCGTGCTGGCGGTGGTCGGCCTGAGTGCGTTGTTGTGGAATGCGCACCTGCTGAGCTGGGCCGTGAAGCTGGCTGGCGGCGGCGCGCTGGTCGCATTGCTGTGGCTGATTGGCGCGATCACGCAGCCGCGCGCGACAATCGCGCGGGGCAGGCCGATGGCCGCGGTGCGATGAGCGCAGCGGCGCTCGAACTGCAGGATGTGTCCTGCACCTTCGTCAGCAAGGACGACCCCGGCCAGCGCTACACCGCGGTGCGCGAGGTCACGCTGACGGTGGGCGACGGCGAGTTCGTCTCCGTGGTCGGGCCCACCGGCTGCGGCAAGAGCACGCTGCTGAATGTCGGCGCCGGGCTGCTCAGCCCCAGCACCGGCAGCGTGCGGGTGTTCGGCCAGCCGCTGGCCGGCATCAACACCCGCGCCGGCTACATGTTCCAGAGTGAAAGCCTGATGCCCTGGCGCACTGCCTTGGGCAACGTCATGGCCGGGCTGGAGTTCCGCGGCGCCGAGCCCGCGGCGGCGAAGCAGCAGGCCGAGGACTGGCTGCGGCGTGTCGGGCTGGGCGGTTTCGGCGACCGCTATCCGCACCAGCTTTCCGGCGGCATGCGCAAGCGCACGAGCCTGGCGCAGACGCTGGCACTCGACCCCGACATCATCCTGATGGACGAACCCTTTTCGGCGCTGGACATCCAGACACGGCAGTTGATGGAGAACGAAGTCCTCGACTTGTGGCAAGCCAAGAAGAAGGCGGTGCTGTTCATCACCCACGACCTTGACGAAGCCATCGCCATGAGCGACCGCGTGGTGGTGCTGTCGGCGGGACCGGCATCGCACCCGATCGGCGAGTTCGCCGTGGACATCGGCCGTCCGCGCGACGTCGCCGAAATCAAGACCTCGCCGCGCTTCGTCGAGCTGCATGCCGCCATCTGGGCGGTGCTGCGCGAGGAAGTGCTGAAGGGCTACCAGCAGCAG
>JAHECC010000170.1 GCA_024641965.1 Rubrivivax sp. | reverse complement strand
CGCGCCGACCAGGAGGCGCAGCAGGCGCTCCTGCGGCCGCTGTTTATCACCTCGTTCCTGATCGACGACTTCCTCGCCGATGCGAAGCATTTCGGCGCGCAGCAGGTGCTGCTGTCCAGCGCCTCCAGCAAGACGGCCTTCGGCACCGCCTTCTGTCTGTCGTTGCGCCGCGGCCGCGAAGACGGCACGCGCGTGGTCGGCCTGACCTCGTCAGGCAATGTGGACTTCTGTCGCTCGCTGGGCTGTTACGACGAGGTACTGGCCTACGACGCGCTGCCCACACTGACGCGTCACACGCCGTCGGTGTATGTCGATTTCGCCGGCACGATGGCGCTGCGCCGCGCGGTGCACGAGCACTTCGGCGACGCGCTGCGCTACAGCTGTTCGGTCGGCGGCACGCACTGGGACGAACTCGGCAGCGGCCGCGACCTGCCCGGCCCGCGTCCGACGTTGTTCTTCGCGCCGTCGCAGGCCGCCAAGCGCGTCGCGCCACCGCCCGAGGGTTGGGGGCCGGTCGAGTTCCAGGCGCGTGTCGCCCAGGCCTGGATGGCCTTCATGAAGCCGGTGAACGACCCGAGCTCGCCCTGGCTGCGTGTGCGCAGCGCCAGCGGCACTCCGGCCGCACTGCAGGCCCTGCAGGCCTTGCTCGACGGCAAGGTGGACGCGCGCGACGGCCTGATGCTGTCGATTTAGGGTTCAAGCCCGCGTCGCTGGCGACCGATAAGGCAGGCACGGGCTGCATGCCCGTTTGCAACCATGTGCAGCGTCCTGCCACCCCCGCTCACCCGTGCCCTGCCCGACCTGGGCAGGTGGACGGCACATTTCCTGGCCGCGCCGATCCCGGTGCTGGCCGACACCGCCGAAGTGCTGGAGACGCTGCGCGCCAACGAGGACGCGGTCGATGCGCATCTGCTGGCCGAAAGCATCGGCACCGACCCGCTGATGACGTTGAAGCTGATGGCGCACGTCGCCGGTGCCCGCTCGCCACGCTGCACCACCGATCCCGAGACCGTCACTGCGGCGCTGGTGCTGCTGGGCATCGCACCCTTCTTCCGCGCCTTCGGCCTGCAGCCGACGGTGGATGCTCATCTGTCCGGGCAGCCGGCCGCGCTGCAGGGACTGCAAGGCGTGGTCGATCGCGCGCACCGTGCGTCCACCTTCGCACTGGCCTTCGCCGTGCACCGCATGGACCACGACGCGCCGGTGATCCATGCCGCCGCGCTGCTGCACGACTTCGCCGAAATGCTCCTGTGGCTGCATGCGCCGACGCTGGCGCTGCGCATCGCCGAGCAGCAACGCGCCGATCCGACGCTGCGTTCGGCCGCGGTGCAGCGTTCGCTGCTGAACATCGAGCTGCCTGAACTGCAACACGCGCTGATGCGCGCCTGGCACCTGCCCGAGCTGCTGGTGCAGATCAGCGACCAGCGCCAAGCCGAAAACTCGCAGGTGCGCAATGTGCTGCTCGCCGTGCGCGTGGCACGGCACAGCGCGGCGGGCTGGGACAACGCCGCGCTGGCCGACGATGTGCGCGATATCGCTGCCTTGCTGAACCTGGGTGAAGCGCCGACGCTGCGCCTGCTGCACGAGATCGACGCCTGAGCGCCACGCGCGCATACTCGTGGGCCCATGGCGCCCATTGGCGTCGCATGCGGCCGAGACAGCGATGAACGACTTCCACGACGGCATCAACAAGGGGGTGGCTCCGGTCACCTACGGCCAGGGCGAGCGGCCGCCGCGCGGTGACTACGCCAGTGCCGGCAGCGACTACACCTGCGCGCAGCGCTGGGGCGACTACACGGCCGAGCAGCACGCGCTGTACCGCCGCCTGCATGAGCGCCAGACGGCACAGCTGCCCGGGCTGGCCTGCGACGAGTTCATTGACGCGGTGCGGCATCTGGGGGCTGCCGAGCGGATTCCGCGCTTCGAGGACATCAACGCAAAGCTCAAGCCAGCCACTGGTTGGCAGATCGTCGCTGTGCCCGGTCTGATTCCCGAAGAAGCTTTCTTCGCGTTGCTCGCCGAGCGCAAGTTCCCGGTCACCGAATGGCTGCGCAAGCCCGAGGAGTTCGACTACGTGGTCGAGCCCGATGTCTTCCACGACCTGTTCGGCCATGTGCCGCTGCTCTTCAACCCGGTCTTCGCCGACTACATGCAGGCCTATGGCGCGGGCGGCCTCAAGGCCAGCCGGCTGGATGCCTGCGAGCTGCTGGCGCGGCTGTACTGGTACACGGTGGAATTCGGCCTGATCCAGACGAAGCAGGGCTTGCGTGCCTATGGTGCCGGCATCCTGTCCTCGGCCGGCGAGCTGCGCCACAGCGTGTGCAGCCCCGAGCCGCGGCGCGTGGCCTTCGACCTGAAGCGGCTGATGCGCTCGCGCTACAAGATCGACAGCTACCAGGCCACCTACTTCGTCATCGACGCCTTCGAGCAGCTGTTCGACGCCACCGCGCCGGACTTCGCGCCGGTCTATGCCGAAGTGCGCGCGCTGCCGCTGATCGAAGCCGGCGTCGTGCTGCCCGGCGAGCGCGAGTTCGCCGCCGGCTGAGTCTCCTTCTCGTTCAGCCGGCGCAGCACTTCGTCCAGCACGGCCGGGTGACGCAGCATGTGCACGTGCGCATGCCCACGCAGGTGGCGGTTGTCGGCGCCGGGCAGGGTGGCCGTGGAGCAGGGGAAGACGATGTTGTCGCAGTGGCCATAGAAGCAGGTGAAGCTGCGGTAGCGCTGCGCCGGCTCGTGCGCCGCCAGCTGGCGCAGCCAGCGATTGCGCAGGCGCATTTGCTGCGTGTTCGGCGCCAGGCCGAAACGCGCCATCCAGGTGCCGTGGTGCGGCGTGCCTATGGTCACCACGCCGTGCACGCGCGCATCGCCGCCCGAGTCGCGCAGCCAGGCACGCACCGCCAGTCCGCCCATGCTGTGCGCCGCCAGCAGCGGCGGCAAGCCGGTGGCTTCGGTCAGGCGCTGCACTGCAGCATCGATCAGCGGCGGGTAGCGGTCGATCGGGCCGAACACCGGTTCCAGGTTGAGCGCGATGCAGGGCACGCCGGCGGCGCGCAGCCGTGGCCACCATGGGTTCCACAGGCCGCGGTTGCAGACGAAGCCATGCACCAGGATCAGCCCGCGCCGGCCCATCGCGTCGGCCGGAAGATGGTCGTCGAAGCGGCGCCAGCGCCAGGGCTGCTGCCAGCCGAAGATGCGCAGCGCGCCGGCGGCTTCGGCCCACCAGGCGCGCAGCAACTCGGCCCGGCCGGGGCGCGGGGCCGGGTCGTCGCGGTTGGCCCGGCGCAGCAACGCAAACTCCAACGCCATCAGCGGCACATGCACGAAAGCGATCAACAGCATGCCCAGCAACAACCAGAAGGCCATGCCCCACAGCAGCCAGCCGGCCAGCGCCAGCAGCAGCCACGCAGCGAGCAGCAACGTCAGGCTCTGCAGCAGGCGGGCGAGGAACATGGCGCCATTCTCTCGCCGACGCCGGGCGCGTTATGGAGCCACGCCTCTATCGGCGCGGTGCGCGGTCTTGGTAGGCTTGTCATCGTGAACGCCCAGGCCCAAGCCATTCTTGAACTGCTGCGCCAGGTGGACGAGCAGCGCGCGCTGCGCGCCGCCGATGCCGCGCTGGCCGAGCGGGTGCACAAGGTCAAGCACTACCAGCACGAGCGCTTCCAGCACACCTACGCCGACCTGCTGACGCAGCCGCGCTATACCCAGGCGACACGCTTCTTCCTCGAAGAGCTGTATGGGCCGACCGACTTCACGCGGCGCGACACCCAGTTCAAGCGCGTCGTGCCCGGGCTGGTGCGGCTGTTTCCGCACGAGGTGGTGCTGACGGTGCAGACGCTGGGGGAATTGCATGCCTTGTCGGAGGCGCTGGACACGGCGATGGGCCGCATCGTGCCCGAGGGTGCACTCGACCTGGCGGCCTATGCCGATGCCTGGCAGCGCACCGGCCGCCCGGCCGACCGCGAGAAGCAGATCGATCTGATGCGCCGCGTGGCCGACGCACTCGACGCCTACACGCGCAACCCGCTGCTGCGCCACAGCCTGCGCCTGATGCGCACGCCGGCGAGGCTGGCCGGGCTGCCGGAGCTGCAGGCCTTCCTCGAAGCCGGCTTCGACACCTTCAGGGCGATGCGCGGCGCCACAGAGTTCCTCGATACCGTGGTCGCGCGCGAGCGGCAGGTCGCTGCGCTGCTGTTCAACCGCCAGGCGTCAGCGGCTGCGGTGGCAGCGGGCTGCGAGTTTCCGCCGCTGATGGCATCGTTGGCCGGGTAGCCGCGCGAATCCGGCTCCGAACGCCGCGCGCGGCAACTGAAGAGCGCACGCGACAACTTGCAAGACATCATCGGCGCGAGCAACCACTTGACGGCCGAACAGAATGCAACACTGCATCGGACAGCCCCGTTCGCGGACCGCGCAGCACAATCTACGGGCGCGACAGATGCCTGCACAGCGCTGCTTCCGGGCGCCAGCCATGCGAAGATCAAGCCACCACGGCGTGCGCGGTCGAGGCGACGCCGCAGGCTTCGAAGGAAGGCATGCGCATCCTGCTGGCGGAAGACGAACGCGAACTGGCCAATTGGCTGGTGCGTGCATTGCATCAAGTGGGCTTCCAAGTCGATTGGGTCGATGACGGCCGACTCGTGCGGCGCAGCCTGCTGGCCACGCGCTACGACGCGCTGATCCTCGACCTGGGTCTGCCCGGACTGGGCGGCCACGAGGTACTGGAACAGTTGCGCACCGCCGACCAGCGCCTTCCGGTGCTGATCCTGACGGCGCGCGATTCGCTGATCGAACGTGTCAGCAGCCTGCACGAAGGCGCCGACGACTTTCTCGCCAAACCCTTCGAGCTGGCCGAGCTCGAGGCGCGGCTGATCGCGCTGATCCGCCGCGCGCGCGGCAGCGAACACCCGCGCTTCGCCTGCGGGCCGCTGAGCTACGACGCGGCCGTCAAGCAGTTCACGTTGGGCCACGAGCCGCTGACGCTGACCCCGCGCGAGCACGCGGTGTTGCGCGCGCTGATCCAGCACAGCGGCGAGCCGCTGTCGAAGCAGGAAATCCTGGATCGCGTATTCAGCGACGACAAGGACGTCAACCCCGAGGCCATCGAGGTGCTGGTGCACCGCGTGCGCAAGCGGCTGGCCAGCAGCCCGGTGCAGATCACCACGGTGCGCGGCCTGGGCTACGTGCTCGAATGCCCGGCAACTTCCTGAACCGCCTGCGCGGCTCCAGCCTGCGGCGCACGCTGCTGCTGGTGCTGCTGCCGGGCATGCTGGCGCTGGTCGGCGCTGAAGTCTGGCTCACCTGGCGCACCGCGGTGGACGCCGCCAACGCCGCCTACGACCGTTCGCTGTTCGGCGCGATCAAGGCCATGGACGCCAACATCTCCACCGCCAGCGGCGGGCTCGGCGTCGAGTTGCCCTACCGCATGCTCGAGTTCTTCGAGCTCACCGCCGGTGGGCAGGTGTTCTACCACGTCGCCACCGAGGACGGGCTGGTGGAAATCGGCAACGCCGACCTGCCGCCGCCGCGCGCGCATTTGGTCACCGGGCGGCCGCAATTCAGCGACGCCGAGTACTTCGGCGAGCCGGTGCGTGTGGGCTCCTATGCACGCTTGCTGAACCGCCCGCTGGCCGGCGCAGCGCAGCCGCAGCGCGTGATCATCCAGGTGGCCGAGACACTGGGCTCGCGCCAGGACTTCACGCGCGCGCTGGTGCAGCAAGCGGTGGCGCGCGACGTGCTGCTGGTGCTGGCGGCCACGGCGATGTTGGTGGGCGTAGTGGGCTGGGCGCTGCGCCCGCTGCAGCGGCTGCGCAGCGAAGTGCGGTCGCGCGCACCGCAGGACCTGCGGCCGATCCCGACCGAGCACATTCCGTCCGACGTGCGCCCGCTGGTCGAGGCCATCAACCAGCATGTGACGCGCAACCGCGACATGGCCGAGGCGCAGCGGCGTTTCGTCGACGATGCCTCGCACCAGCTGCGCACGCCGCTGACCACGCTGGGCACGCAGGTCGGCGTGGCACTGCGCGAGCCCGATGCGGCGGCGCTGCAGCAGGCGCTGCGCGCCATCAAGACGCAACTCGACGAGACCGTGCGCCAGACCAACCAGATGCTGGCCTTGGCGCGCGCCGACAGCACCGAACTGACCGGCGAGGCATTGGACCTGGCGGCACTGGCCGAGGCCGCCACGCGCGAGCACTGGGCCGAGGCACGCAGCCGCGGCATCGACCTGGGCTTGGAAACGGCTGGCGCGCCCTGCCCCGTCTCGGTCCAGCCGACGCTGCTGAAGGAAGCGTTGTCGAACCTGCTGCACAACGCACTGCGCTACACCCCGCGCGATGGCCAGGTGACGGTGCGCGTGGCATCCGAGGGCGACTGGGCGCGGCTGAGCGTGGTCGACAACGGCCCGGGCATACCGCCGACCGAGCGTGCCCGTGCCGGTGAGCGCTTCTTTCGCGCCAGCAACGCCACGCTGCCAGGCACCGGGCTCGGCCTGGCGATCGTGCGCTCCATCGCCGCACGCCATGGCGGCCGGCTCGAACTGACCGAAGGCGCCGAAGGCCGCGGGCTGACGGCGTCGATCGTGCTGCCGCTGATCCGCGCCGCCGACTGATGCGCGGTGGCCGCCCTGCAGCCGGCGCGGCGCTGGACGGATGGACTTGGCGGGTCTTTCCGTTACTGCTGTGGCGATCGGCAAAACGTCGTTTGCGCGATCCTTCCGGATGCTTTGCCGCGCCTGCGGCGCTCAACCCAAATCAGGACGATCCATGACAGCTCTGACCGAAGACCAGGCCCGGGCCTACATGCACAAGCTGCTCGCCGCCATGGTGCAGGGCGGCGGTTCGGATCTGTTCATCGCGGCCGACTTCCCGCCGAGCATGAAGGCCCACGGCAGCATGCAGCCGATGACGGCGCAGAAGCTCGGCGCGGACGCCACGCGCATGCTGGCGCAGGCGATGATGAACCCGCGCCAGCGCGAGGAGTTCGCCAAGGAGATGGAGTGCAACTTCGCCATCTCGCTGCCCGGCGTGTCGCGCTTTCGTGTCAACGTGCTGGTGCAGCAGCAGGCAGTGAGCATGGTCATCCGCACCATCGCCAACGAGATCCCGAACTTCGAGAAGCTGAAGCTGCCGCCGGTGCTGAAGGACGTGGTGCTGGCCAAGCGCGGCCTGGTGCTGGTGGTGGGCGCCACCGGCTCGGGCAAGTCGACCACGCTGGCGGCGATGATCGACCACCGCAACCGCAACTCGGCCGGCCACATCATCACAGTGGAAGACCCGGTGGAGTACGTGCACGTGTCGCAGAAGTCGCTGGTCACGCACCGCGAGGTCGGCGTCGACACGCACAGCTGGCATCACGCGCTGAAGAACACGCTGCGCCAGGCGCCGGACGTGATCCTGATCGGCGAGGTGCGCGACACCGAGACCATGGAGCACGCCATCGCCTTCGCCGAGACCGGCCACCTGTGCCTGGGCACGCTGCACGCCAACAGCGCCAGCCAGACCATCGAGCGCATCATCAACTTCTTCCCGGAAGAGCGCCGCGCCCAGCTGCTGATGGACCTGTCGGCCAACCTGCGCGCCATCGTCTCGCAGCGGCTGGTGCGGCGCGAGGACGGCAACGGCCGCGCCGCGGCCATCGAGATCCTGCTCAACACGCCGACCATCGCCGAGCGCATCCTGCAGGGCGATCTGACCGAGATCAAGGGCATCATGACCCGGTCGCGCGAGCTGGGCATGCGCACCTTCGACTGGGCACTGTTCGAGCTGTACAACGCCGGTCTGATCAATTTCGACGAGGCGCTGCGCAATGCTGACTCGGCCAACGAGTTGCGCCTGAACATCAAGCTCAAGAGCGAGCGCGGCGAGCCCGAGGCCTCGGCCTTCATGTCGCTGGCGCTGGAGCCCGAGCAGCTGACGCCCGCAGAGGTGGAAGAAAAGCGCGTGCAGGAATTGCAGCAGCAGGCCGAGACACGCAAGCGGCTGGAGGACGAGAAAGTGCGCCAGCGCCTGATGCTCAACACCGCCGCAGCCGCCAACGGCGCGGCACCGCCCAG
>JAHECC010000169.1 GCA_024641965.1 Rubrivivax sp. | reverse complement strand
AGATCAGCGCGGGATGCAGTTGCCGGCAGATAAACTGCCGCGATGAAGGAAGCCCCCTACGCCTGGGTGGTCGTGTGGGCCACGTTCTTCGCGCTGGCGCTGATCTTCGGCGTTTCCTATTCCTTCGCTGCCTTCTTCGAATCCTTCGCCGGCGAGTTCGACGCCCAGCGGGCCGATGTCTCTCTGGTCTTCGGCCTTTCCGGCGGCGTGTACTTCGTGTTCGGCGCGGCCGGCGGCATGCTGGGTGACCGCTTCGGGCCGCGCGCCGTCACCAGCACCGGCATGCTGCTCATCGCCGGTGGGCTGCTGGTCTGCAGCTTCGCGGATTCGATGACCTGGGTCTACCTGGCCTACGGCGTGGGTGTGGGCTTGGGCATCGCGCTGGTGTACACACCATCGATCGGCTGCGTGCAACCCTGGTTCAAGCAGCGCCGCGGGCTGGCGGCCGGACTGGCCAGCGCCGGCATCGGTGCCGGCACGGTGGCGGTGCCACTGCTTGCCGCCGCGGCCATTGCTGCCTGGCAGTGGCGCGACGCGCTGCGCGCCATGGCACTGGGCGTGCTCGTGCTGGGCTCGTGCGCCACGCTGCTGCTGCGGCGCGCCGAGTCGGCCGGCGGTTCCCACGCCGCGCCGATTCCCGGTCTGAGCCTGGCCGAGGCGCTGCGCGACCGGCGCTTCTGGTGGCTTTACGTCAGCATCGTGCTGGCGGCGCCGAGCATGTTCATCCCCTTCGCGCATGTCTCGGCCTCGGCCCGCGACATGGGCATCGGCGACGCCGAGGCCGTCGGTCTGGTGGGCCTGATCGGCATCGGCAGCCTCGTCGGCCGCTTCGTCATCGGCGCGCTGGCCGACCGCATCGGCCGCACGCTGACGCTGCTGTTGATGCAGGTGTCGGGCGGCTTGGCCTATCTGGCCTGGCTGCTCGCCGGCAGCTATCCATCGCTGGCCTTCTTCGCGCTGTGGTTCGGCCTGAGCTACGGCGGCATCGTGTCGCTGCTGCCGGCCATCAGCATGGACCTGTTCGGCGCACGTGCCGTGGCCGGCATCATCGGCACGCTGTACACCGGTGCGGCACTCGGCAACCTGTTCGGTCCGGTACTGGCCGGCGCGGTGTTCGACCGTGTCGGCAGCTACGGGCCTGTGCTCTGGGCCTGCATGGCCTTGTCGGCGCTGGCGGCGGGCGCCTCGGCACGCCTGCTGGCCTTCCGCGCGCCGAGCTACTGAAGTTGGAGCGGCTTCAGAACGTATAGCCAAGCGCCAGCAGGCCCGACACCGGCAGATCCTCGCTGACGATCGGGCTGGCCTTGACGGCGCTTTGCAGCGCGCGCAGCGTCACCGCCGCCGTCAAGCTCCATTCGCGATCGAAGAAGTAGGTCAGCGAGGCACTGCCGCGCACGTCGCGCCAGCCGGCGCCGGGGAAGTACTCGGCGTAGCCGCTGGTCGCCGATTGCTGCGCGGTGACACCATAGAAGGCCTGCATGTAGGCTTGGTTCACGTAGGTTGCGGCCAGACCGAGGCCGGCGCGCCACTGCGGCGTCAGCGCCTTCGCCCAGCCCAGGCCGACGTCGGTCTGCGAGCCATCGTGGTCGTTGCCCGCGCCGTAGCGGAACGACGTGGTCAGGAACCATTCGGGGGTGATGAAGTAGTTGAAGAAGCCGCCGGCCTCGGGCGACATGTCGATGTCGCCCATGCCCGCCAGCGCGGCGGCATCGTTCTGATCGCGGCCCAGGTCCAGGGTCACGCGCAGGCCGTACTGCATGTTCGACGGCGAATGGAACTTGTAGCCCACACCGTTGCCGGTGCCGGCGAACCAGCCGTTCTTCCACTGGTAGCTCAACGCAGGCCAGACGCGTGTCTTGCGTTGGTCCGAGCCGAGGTATTCATGGCCCGCGATGACCGCCAGGCCGGCCAGGCCCTGGCCGTCACCGGCCGGCACGGCGAACAGCCGCACCGCGTCGAAGGCCTGCGCCTGCACCGCGCCGGCGGCAAGCGCCAGCGATACGGCGAACAAGGAGTGGACGGGCAGAGACCTGGGGATGTACATGGCTTACCTGGCGAAAAGTTGTGCGGGATCGGCAAAGGCCTTGAACTCCAGCGCATTGCCGCAGGGGTCGAGCAGGAACATCGTCGCCTGTTCGCCCACCTGGCCCTTGAAGCGCACATGCGGCTCGATGACGAAGCGCTGCCCGGCCGCGCGCAGGCGTTCGGCCAGCGCTTCCCATTTGTCCATCGACAGCACCAGGCCGAAATGGCGCACGGGCACATCGTCGCCATCGACCTTGCCGGTGTGGCGATGGCCGGCCTCGTCGGGTGCCAGGTGCGCCACGATCTGGTGGCCGTGGAAGTCGAAGTCCACCCAGGTGTCCGACGAACGTCCTTCGGGGCATCCCAGCAGATCCCCATAAAAGGCGCGCGCCTTGGCCAACGAGGTCACGGGAAAGGCCAGGTGGAAGGGGTGAGCGAGGTTCATGGGGTGCCATTGTGGCCTGCGGCTCAGCCGCCGGCAGTCGGCTTGCGCGTCGCAAGGTAGATTGCCGGCAGGATCATCGCCGCGCCCACCGCATGGTAGGCATGAGGCACTTCGCCCAATACGACCCAGGCGGTGAAGGCGGCATACACCGGCGACAGATACATCACCAGCGAGGACTTGGCCACACCCAGCTCACGCAGCATGTAGGCATAAGCCTGGTACGAGAAGAAACCCGGCAGCAGCCCGGCCAGCACGATCAGCCACAGCGCTGTGGCGCTGAATGTCGGGCCAGGGCTGAGCCAGGCCTCGAGCAAGGTGAAAGGCAGCAGCACCAGCACCCCTCCCAGGTTGATGGCCGCCAGGCGCGGCATCGGCGCCAGCGTGGAGTGCCAGCCCTGCAGCAGGACGGTGTAGGCCACCCAGGCCACGGCTGCGGCCAGGATCCAGCCGTCGCCCACGGTGAAGCGCACCTGCAGCAGGTTGCGCGGGTCCCCCTTCAGCACCACGTAGAGCACACCGCACAGCGCCAGCGCCATCGCCACACGCTGCCATGACGTGACGCGCTCGTGCAACAGCTTGGTGCCGGCCAGTGCAATGGCCACCGGCGTGGCAGCGTAGATCAGGCCGATGTTGGTGGCACTGGTGCTGATGCCGCCGATATAGACGAAGGCGCCGCAAATCCACATGCCCAGCCCGCCCAGCACGAGCAGCTGTTTCCACTCGTGGCGCCACTGGTCGAAGGTCGTGAACAGCGTGCCGCCTGCAAGGGGCAGCATCAGCGCCAACGCCAGGCACCAACGGCCCAGCGCCAGCGCATGCGGCGCGATCACGCCGTCGGCGGCACGCGCGATGATGTAGTTCGACGACCACAGCGCCGGCGTGACCCACAGCAGCACACGGGCGAGTTGTTGGCGTCGTTGCGGAGTCAAGGGTGTCTTCGGTGGGAGCAGCGGCGCCGGGGTGCGCATGGTAGAAGCTTTTTCCGGCCCGCCGGGCCGGCACAGACACGACGAGGGGTAACGCTTGAAGCTGAAGATGGCCGAGAACTCGCTGTTCGCGATCCTGCTGCGCAAGCCGTGGTGGATCAGCATGGCGATCGCCGCCGGCGTGGCCGTGCTGGCACGGCTGCTGCTGCCCGAGAAGTACGCAGTGGCGGGCATGCTGGGCTGCCTGCCCTTCGTGGTCATCGCGGGCATGGCGGCGTGGCGGCAGCGCGGCCTGCCCAGCACGGCGCAGAGCGAGCAGTGGCTGCAGCAGCTGCGCGCGATGAGCGTGCGCGAATTCAGTAGCGCGGTCGAGGCAGCCTACCGCCACCAGGGCTACGACGTGCAGACGATCAAGTCGCCGGGTGCCGAACTGGCGCTGCGCAAGTACAACCAGACCACGCTGCTCGGGCTGCGCCGCTGGAAGGCCGCCACCACCGGCGTCGAGCCGCTGCGCGAACTGCAGGCCGCGATGAAGAAGCATGAAGCCGACGGCGGCATCTTGCTGACCGGGGGCGAGGTCGGCGACAAGGCCCGCAGTTTCGCCAGCGACGCGGACATCAAGCTGGTCGATGCGACACAGCTGGTGCAGATGCTGCATGCCGTGGGCGGGCCGCCCAAGACGTAGCATTCGTCGCCATGAACAGACCCAAGAAGGTGGCGCTGGTCACCGGCGCTGCACGCGGCATCGGCCTGGCCACGGCGCAGTGGTTCCTGGACCACGACCACGCTGTCGGCATGCTCGACATCGACGCGCCCGCCCTGGAGGCTGCCACCGCCGCGCTGGCCCGCCCGGAAGCTGTGCTCGCCTTGCCGGCCGACGTGCGCGACCCAGTCCAGGTGGCCGCTGCCACAACAGCCCTGGCGCAGCGCTTCGGCCGGCTCGACGCCTTGGTCAACAACGCCGGCATAGCGATATTCAAGCCGGTGCTCGACACCACGCTCGACGAATGGAACGACGTTCTGGCCACCAACCTGAACGGCCCCTTCATCTGCACGCAGGCGGCGGTGCCGCTGATGCTGAAGCACGGTGGCGGCAGCGTGGTCAACATTGCGTCGATCTCGGGCCTGCGCGCGAGCACGCTGCGCGTGGCCTACGGCACCAGCAAGGCGGCACTGATCCACCTGAGCAAGCAGCAGGCGGCCGAGCTCGGCGACATCGGCATCCGCGTCAACTGCATCGCGCCGGGGCCGGTGGACACGGCGATGGCCAAGCTGGTGCACTCGGCCGAGATCCGCCGCGACTACCAAGACGGCATTCCGCTGGGCCGCTACGGCACGCCACAGGAGATTGCTGCGGCCATCGGCTTCCTGTGCAGCGATGCCGCCAGCTACATCAACGGCCAGACACTGGCGGTGGATGGCGGCTTCGACGCCGTGGGCATCGGCCTGCCCAGTTTGCGCGCCACGCGCAGCAAGGCCTAGACTGACCCTTCAACCCCGTTACCGGAGACACATCATGGGCGCACCCGAAGCCTTCATCGCCACCACCGAGGTGGGGCACTTCATCGACGGCCGCGCCCTGCCCAGCCAGAGCGGCCGGCGCCAGGCGGTGTTCAACCCCAGCACCGGCGCGGTGGCCCGCCAGGTGGCGCTGGCCTCGGTGGACGAGGTCAACGCCGCGGTGGCCAGCGCCAAGGCCGCCTTCCCAACCTGGGCCGACACCCCGCCGATCCGCCGCGCGCGCATCATGAACGCCTTCCTGCAGTTGCTGATGCAACACCGCGACACGCTGGCGGCGATGATCACCGCCGAGCACGGCAAGGTCTTCACCGACGCGCAGGGCGAGGTCACGCGCGGCATCGACATCGTCGAATTCGCCTGCGGCATTCCGCAGCTGCTCAAGGGCGACTACACCGACCAGGTGAGCACCGGCATCGACAACTGGACGCTGCGTCAGCCCTTGGGCGTCGTAGCCGGCATCACGCCGTTCAATTTCCCCTGCATGGTGCCCATGTGGATGTACCCGGTGGCGCTGGCCTGCGGCAACGCCTTCATCCTCAAGCCCAGCGAACGCGACCCGAGCCCGTCGATCTTCATGGCCGAACTGCTCAAGCAAGCCGGGTTGCCCGACGGCGTGTTCAACGTCGTGCAGGGCGACAAGGTGGCGGTGGACGCACTGCTGACGCACCCCGACGTCAAGGCCTTGAGCTTCGTCGGTAGCACCCCCATCGCGCAATACATCTACGAGACCGGCGCGCAGCACGGCAAGCGCGTGCAGGCCCTGGGCGGCGCGAAGAACCACATGGTGGTCATGCCCGATGCCGACATCGAGCAGGCGGTCGATGGCCTCATCGGCGCCGGCTACGGCTCGGCCGGCGAGCGCTGCATGGCGATCTCGGTGGCGGTGCTGGTGGGCGACATCGGCGACAAGATCGTGCCCAAACTCGCCGAGCGCGCCCAGGCGCTGAAGATCAAGAACCCGATGGAACTCGACGCCGAGATGGGCCCGATCGTCACCAGCCAGGCCAAGGAGCGCATCGAGGGCTACATCGACATCGGCGTCAAGGAAGGCGCAAAGCTGGTGGTCGATGGCCGCGGTCACAAGGTCAAGGGACTGGAGCAGGGCTTCTTCACCGGCGGCACGCTGTTCGACCACGTCAGACCCGACATGCGCATCTACAAGGAAGAGATCTTCGGACCCGTTCTGAGCTGCGTGCGCGTCAAGGATCTGGCCGAGGCGGTGCAACTGGTCAACGAGCACGAGTTCGGCAACGGCGTGGCCTGCTACACCAGCGACGGCAACGTCGCGCGCGAGTTTGCGCGCCGCGTGCAGATCGGCATGGTCGGCATCAACGTGCCGATCCCGGTACCGATGGCCTGGCACGGCTTCGGCGGCTGGAAGAAGAGCCTGTTCGGCGACATGCACGCCTACGGCGAAGAAGGCGTGCGCTTCTACACCAAGCAAAAGAGCGTGATGCAGCGCTGGCCGGAGACGATTGCCAAGGGCGCGGAATTCGTGATGCCGACGGCGAAGTGAGGGGCCTCGCTTGGGTGCAGACATGACCAGGCGGGTGCAGCGCTTGCGCAGGTCCGTCGGTGCCAATCTCGGGTTGTGGGCGCGACGTTACGCCACTGTGCGTTTGGTGGCACGGATGTCGTCCAATATTGAAGTTGGCTATCAAGATGGTCGTCCTGGCAATCCAACGGCACGAGGCATATGACTATTTCGGTGGTGATCCCGCAGGCCGTCGAACAACTCGACGAGGTTCGCAGACTCTTTCGGTCGTTCACAGAATGGCACCGTCAGCGCCGCACGGAAGACGTTCACCTGATCGATCAGTAATTCGATGCCGCTGCATTTGAAGAAGAACTGGCCGCTCTTCCTGGCAAGTACGCACCCCCAAAAGGGCCAACTTCTCCTGGCCTCATCAGATGGCGCCGCCGTCGGGTGCGTGGCGCTGCGAGAAGTCGACAAGACTTCCTGCGAAATGAAGCGAATGTTCGTCTACGAACAGTTCCACGGTAGAGGTGTTGGTCGCGCCCTTGCCGAGATGCTGGTCGCAGAGGCTCGAGGCCTGGGCTACAAGCGGATGCTGCTCGACCCCCGGACTCCCTACCAGTAATTGGTACGGCTACAGGGGCACGTCAAACGAGCAGAACCTCGAGCGACTGGCGGCCGAGGTTGCGCCCGGCGCAAGTGCCGCCCCTTTGGCCGCGCGCCTGGCCTCGGTCGCTGTCGTCAGCGTGATGTCCACACCTTGCGTGCAAAAGCCGGGCATGCCGCGAACCCGTGCGAAGCTCCCCGCGAAGACGGCTAGTGCCGCAGCCGGCCCTTCGGTCAGCAGGCCGATCTTGTAGAAGCCGCTCTCGGGCCTCCAGCCCGTCGAGTCCAGGTACCACAACACGGCAATGACGATCAGCAGCGGCAGCGCCACGACGAGGAAGACCCCCAGCGTCAGCGCAAGCGGGATGACCTGTTCGTTCCAGAAGCGGGCAATCGTCGCCAGCAAGGCCCTTGCCAGCTCGCTGAATTCCTGACTCCAAGTACCGTCTTGCATACCGACTCGGCGATGTATCCTGATCTGTTATCGGCCTCCATGCGGAGGGCTTGATCATCTTCGACGCCACGCATGCGGCGGGCCGTAACGCGCCGGCCGATCATCCCCAGCCGCAAGGCCACATGCGACGACCTCGAGACTGGATATCCAGATGACATGGCCTGACCCTCTTGAATTCGAGATCATCGAAGCCTGCAAGTCGGGCTGCGGCGCCAAAGCCCAAGGCATCCGACCAGCGCGCAACACGCAGCCATGCCTGACCACGCCATGACCACCACCCTCGCCGGCCCCGACGGCCGCCCGCGCTGCCGCTGGTGTGCCGCCGCGCCGGAGTTCCTGGCCTATCACGACACCGAATGGGGCTTTCCGGTCGCCGACGACCAGCGCCTGTTTGAAAAACTGTGCCTCGAAGGATTCCAGTCGGGCCTGAGCTGGCGCACCATCCTTGCCAAGCGCGAGAACTTCCGCGCCGCCTTCGACGGCTTCGATTTCGAACGCGTCGCGCGCTTCGGGCCACGCGATGTCGAACGGCTGCCGCAGGACGAAGGCATCGTGCGCCACCGCGGCAAGATCGAGGCGGTGGTCAACAACGCGCAGCGCACCTGCGAACTGATCGCGCGCGAGGGTTCGCTGGCGGCCTTCGTCTGGCGCTACGAGCCCGACGCCGCGCAACTTGCGCCGCCGCAGACCGCGTCGACCTCCGCAGCGTCCATCGCTCTGTCGAAGGACCTGAAGAG
>JAHECC010000025.1 GCA_024641965.1 Rubrivivax sp. | reverse complement strand
CGACAATTCCTTCACGTGGTCGGCATAGTTCAGGCCGAGCGCGATGACCGTGCCGACCTCGAAAGGCGGCAGCCAGACCACCTGTTCTTCGGCGAGCACGCGGCCGTCGGCCAGTTGCAGACCCTGCTCGTGCGGCACTGCCGTGTGCAGCGCACCGCCATAGGCCACGCGTGCGCTCTTCATTCGGCCACCAGCCGGCCTTGCAGCCGCCCGAGACCCTCGGCCTCGATGCTGTATCGCTGGCCGGCGCGCAGGCGCGGCGCGCCCGCCTTCACGCCCAGCATCAGCACATCACCCGGCTGCAGCGTCATGAAATCGCTGACCTCGGCCAGCAAGCGCGCGGCCGGCCGATGCATGCCGGCGGTGCTGGTGCTGTGCATCGGCTGCCCGTCAACGCGCACTTGCAGCAACACCTGGTCCGGCACGGCCAGCCGCACCACCGCCGGCCCGACCAGGCAGGAGGCGTCGCGCGCCTTGAAGCGCACGCCGGGGCGGTAGAAGCTGTCGTGCGGCACGCTCAGGTCGGCCACCAGCGTGCAGCCGGCGAGATACGACAAGGCCTGCGCTTCGCTCACGCGGCAGGCGCTTCGGCCGATGACGAGCCCGAGTGCGGCGCCGAGCTCGAAGCTGTCCACATCCGCCGGCACGGGCGTGGCGTCGCCCGATGCGGCGAGCGTGTTGCGCGGCTTCAGGTAGAGCACGGGCGCGCGCGGCGGTGCCTTGTACGGCGGCTGGTCGACCGCGTTGCCCAGCGCGGCCAGCGCCGCCGGGTCGTTCAGCAGTGTGCCGTAGACCACGCCGGACAGGCGCCACGGTGCAGCATCGAAGGCGATGCACGGGTCAAACATCGAATGCGGCCGAGCGACCCAACAACATGGGAGCAATATAGTTGGAAAGCGCAGGCGGATGAACCGGCTGACGGGCCGATCGATGTGGCCAAGACGCGCTTGCTGCCCGCGATCGCATGACGCTAGACGCCGCCGATGGCCTGCGCAATGTCCTCAGCCAGCCGCGCCAGCGCCCGGCTGTGCGCCGCGGCCAGCCCATCGGCGCCAGGACCATTGCTGGCTTCATTCAGCTGTGCACGCCCGCTGCGCATCACCTTGCCGCGCTGCACAGTCCAGCGGGCATCGAGCAGCACCGATTTGCCGGGTGTCGAGCGAAACGCCTGCACGTCGATGCTCACTCTTACGTCGGCCTTGGCGGCCGCCGCCGCGGTGGACGGCCACAGCTCGGCCTGCGGCAGCAGCCGGCTCAGGTTGTCGACGGTGACGCGCGTGATCTGGTCGGCCAGCGGCGCGGCCCAGCGGTTGAATTCCTCGACGCTCACCTGGTTCGCGCCGGCATCGAAGACCATCTGTGGTCGGTCGACCAATGCAGGAATCAGCACCGGGCCGACCGATACCGTCAGGCGCGCCGCCGCGGTTGCCGCCGTGCCGAGCGCGGCCGTGCTGTCGAGCGTGTAGAACCTTGTCGGCGGCGAACTGCAGGCGCCGGCCAGCACCAGCAGCACGCCCCCGACGATCCTGCGGAACATGGCGCGCATCAGCGCTCCTCCTCGGTCTTGCCACGAATCAGCGCCTCGGGGTGCTGCTCGAGGTAGTCCGTCAATATGCGCAGCGAACGCGCGGCGCGGGTGAATTCCTGCAGCGTCGCGCGCAGCTCCTGCATCGCTGGCGCCTCCGGGCTGAGCAGGGTGGTGTCGGTGTTCTTGATCGCCTCGGTGGCGCTGGCGCTGGTCTCCTTGAAGGCCTGCAGCGCCGACTTGATCTCGGGCGTGACCTCGACGTCGAACTTCTTCACTGCGGCATCGGTGTCCTTCATCAACTGGTCGAAGGCGGCGAGCGTGGCGCGGATGTCGCGGCCGATCTCATCGAACTGCAGCGCATCGATCTTCGCCAGGATGCTGGTCAGCCGGTCTTCCAGCTGCGGCAGCGTGCTCTTCACCACCGGCAGCTCGACCGGATCGCGGCTCCAGTCGATCTTCACCTTCGGCGCGTTGGGAAATGCATCGAAGGCCACGTATAGCTGCCCGGTGAGCAGGTTGCCGCTGCGCAATTGCGCACGCAGGCCGCCGTGTTCGATGACGCGGCGGATCAGCAACTGCCGCTCCTTCGTGTCCAGCACTACGGCCTCGCCGGCACGCTGCTGGAAAGAGCCCTTGCGCAGCTGACCAACCAGGCGTTCCGGGTAGGCGACCACTTCGACGCGGCCGCGGATCTTCATCGTCTTCGGGTGGATGTCCAGCCCGACATCGGTGACCGTGCCGCCGGGCAGCCCCAGCAGCGTCACCGGTGCACCCACCGACAGTCCGCGCAGCGTTTCGTCGAAGTACAGCACGTAGCGCGCAGCCACCGATTCGGGTTGCTGCATGGCCGTGGCCTGGTCGTTGTACAGCGTGAACTCGGCATTCGCCGCGGCCAGGTCGGTGCCGGTGTCGAAGGACGGGGTCTCGAAGGCCAGACCGCCGGCGATCAGCGCCACCAGCGACGCGGTGCGCACGTCCACGCCGTTCGCGCCGATCGAAACGTCCACGCCGCTGGCGTTCCAGAAGCGCGTGGCGGTGGTGACGTACTTGTCGTAGGGCGCGTGCACGAAGATGCGCACGTCGATGGACTTGCCGTCGGCCGCCAGCCCGTAGGCCACCACCTGGCCGGCCCGCAGGCTGCGGTAGTACACCGGCGCACCCACGCCGAGCGAGCCCAGGCTGCGCGCATGCAGCACGAATTGGCGCCCCGTCTGGTCACCGGTGATCACCGGCGGGATTTCCAGCCCCTTGAAGTGGCGCTTCGTCGTCTTCGACTTGCCGGCCTCGAAGCCGATGTAGTTGCCGGACAGCAGCGTGCTCAGCCCCGACACGCCGCTGAGCGAGACCCGCGGCTCGACCACCCAGAAGGCCGCATCGTCGACGATCAGCCCTGCGGCGCTCTTGGCGATCTTGGCCGTGACCGTGACCTTTCCGTAGTCCTCGGTCAGCTCCACCGCGGTGACCTGGCCGATCTTCACGTCCTTGTACTTGATGAAGGTCTTTCCGGCCTCGATGCCCTCGGCCTCCTTGAACACGATCTGGATGGTCGGGCCTTCGGCCAGCAGACGCTGCACCGCGATGCCGATGGCCACCACCGCCGCCAGGATCGGCACCAGCCACACCACCGAGACGCGGCCACGCCGCTTGGGCACGACGGTGGCTTGCGGCAAGGCTGCCGCGTCTTGCGGCTCAGCCATGGGTTCCTTCCGGATTCTTCATGCCATCCCAGATCAATCGTGGGTCGAGCGATTCGGCCGCGATCATGGTGAGCACCACCACTGCGGCGAAGAACAGCACCCCCGGGCCCGGCGTCACCTCCATCAGCGGTTTCAATTGCACCAGTGCCACGGTGAAGGTGACGACGAACACGTCCAGCATCGACCAGCGGCCGATGATATGAACCATGCGGAACAGCCTCGTGCGCTCGCGCTCGCCGCCCGTCGTGCCGCGCTGGATCGACACCAGCACGTAGGCCAGCGCGATGAGCTTGCCGACGGGCACCATCACGCTGGCGATCAGAACGATCAGCGCCAAGGGCCACGAACCCGAGGTGTACAGGTACACCACGCCACTGATGATGGTGTCGTCCTCGGTGCCGGCGAAGGTGCTGGACACCATCACTGGCAGCAGGTTGGCCGGCAGGTAGCAGATGGCGGCGGCCAGCACCAGTGCCCAGGTGACCTGCAGCGAATGCGCGTGCCTGGATTCGAGCCGGGCACCGCAGCGCGGGCAATGCCCTGGGTGGTCGCCGTTCGCCGGCCGCACCAGCAGCCGGCAACCCGTGCAGCCGATGAAGCCCTGGCTGGCGGCGGACAGGCCGCTCATCGGCGGGCCACGGCGGCGTGTGCGTCGCCTGCCGTGTCGATCTTGATGCGCCGCCAGACCGTGTCGGGCTCGAAGCTCACGGCAATGGCCGGCAGCAGGAAGGCCAGCGCCACCAGGCCGACCAGGCCGAAACCGGGGTTGACGGTGGCCAGCGAGGCGATCTTGATCAGCGCCACCAGGATGCCGATCAGCATCACCTCGAACATCGACCATTCGCGCATGTGCAGGCCCCAGCGCAGCACCTCGCCGCACCAGTGCGGCAGCACCGGGCGGCGCGCGGCCAACAGCACCGTCAGCATGAACAGCAAGTAGATCGCTGGCGCCAGGATGGCGCAGAAGCCGACCACCGCGGCGGTGACGGGTTGGCCGTCGTCCCACAGGTCGAAGGCGCCGCCGATGATCGTCGTGCTGGCGCTGCGCCCAAGGACCGACAGGTCCATCAACGGCCAGCTGTTGGCCACGACAAAAGCGATCAATGCCGTCAGCGTCAAGGCCATCGGCACGTGATCGCCATGTCGCGGCCGCGTTTGCAGCACGCAGGCACAACGTGGGCAGGCCGCCGATTCGCCGGGGCCCAGCATGGGCAGGCGTTGCAGCAGGTCGCAGTGCGGACAGGCCGTCGCCGATGGCACGGCGCGTGCGTGGGCTGCCGCCTTGGCATTCATGTGCAAACCATCATGATCGGCACGACTGTAACGCGGCCACGCGGCACAGCGCAGACACAGCACGGCCTCGCACCGTCGTTCGACTGGTCAGCCCCTCAGCCCACCAACCGTGTGACGGCAAGGTCTTCCGGCACCGCGCGTTTCGGCGAGTCGAGCGTCAGCGTGAGCACGTGCGCCACGCGAATCCGGGCGCCTGGCCCCGCCTTCACCTCGCTGCCCTTGGTCACGGGCACGCCGTCCACCTCGGTCACGCCATCGGACACCGGGCGCAGCCGAAAGCCATCCGGCCATCGGCGCAGCTCGAAATGCCAGCGGCTGATCTGCCGCGCCTGCGCCGGGTCGACCGGCGTCAGCACGACGTCGTTGGCGGTCTTGCCTTCATGCTCGCGCAGACGGCCGAAACTGATGATGAGGCGAGGTCCGCCTCCGGTCGGATCTGAGAGACGTCTGAGGCGCAGCCTCACGTGGGTCGCATCAGCGTTTGCACGTAGTCGTGGTGTGCCGTGTGCATGGTGGACACGCGGTACTCGACCGGCTTGTCGCCGAAGCTCAACGCGATGCGCCGCACCTGCAGCATCGGCGAACCTTGGGCCACGCCAAGCACGCGCGCGATGGCACGGTCAGCCGCCATCGCGCGCGCACGCTCCATCGCGCGCACCACGGTGATCGCAAACTCGTCCTGGTATAGACGGTAGAGCGTGCCGGGCCGTTCGCGCAGCTGCTTTTCCGTCAGGCCGCGAAACAGCACAGCTGGCAGCACGATGCGGTCGTGCACCACGGCACGCCCCTGCAGCGCCAGGCGGTTCTCGAACAGCCAGGCCGGCTCGCCGGCACGCCGGCTCAACGCCTCGGCGGCATCGTCATCAAGCCGTCCACGGTCGAAGCCGAGCAGTTCGACTGCGGGCGCGTCGCGCCGGCCGTCGCCGCGTTCCAAATGGAAGAACTGGAACAGAAAGCGCTCGTTGCTGTGGCTGGCAACGAAGGTGCCGCGCCCCTGGCGCCTGACCAGGATGTGCTCGGCCACCAGTTCGCCGACGGCCTGGCGCAAGGTGCCGATCGACACTTCGAACGCGCCCGCGAGTTCTCGTTCGTTGGCGAGCACCGCGCCGGGTGCGAGGCGACCGTCTTCGATGGCTTGCAGCAGCGCCCGCTTGACGGCCCGGTACAGGGGCATTCCGATGGCCGCGGGTGCGATGGGTCGGAACATGACGGACGATGGCATGCACAAATTCTAAAGATATGTGTCATTCGAATCATTCAGATGAGTGGTTTGACGCGAGATTCTCAGTGCTTAGGATGGCGTCAGACGTTGTCGTTGGTGGCAGCTGAACAGGAGACACATCGATGATTCATTTCGTGGTGCACGAAGAGGGCGACTCGGTCGGCACGGTCGTGATCGAAGGCGTCAAGAAGGGCGCAAAACTCACCGGTTGGGTGATGGAACAGGACAAGACCGTGACGCTGCCGACGCGCAGCGACGTGCCGATCGGCCACAAGATCGCGTTGAAGGATTTGAAGAAGGACGACACCGTCATCAAGTACGGCGTCGACATCGGGCGCGTCGTGGCACCGATCAAGGCCGGCGAGCATTTGCACGTGCACAACGTCAAGACCAAGCGCTGGTAAACCGCCGCCACACCCCCCGAATTACAGAAGGATTGCAGATGATCAGCAAGAAGACCCAGTTCCTAGGTTACCGGCGCGAGAACGGTCGCGTCGGCGTGCGCAACCACGTCATCGTGCTGCCGGTAGACGACATATCCAACGCCGCTTGCGAGGCCGTCGCCAACAACATCAAGGGCACGATCGCGCTGCCCCACCCCTATGGCCGCCTGCAGTTCGGTGCCGACCTGGATTTGCACTTCCGCACGCTGATCGGCACCGGCGCCAACCCGAACGTCGCTGCCGTCGTCGTGATCGGCATCGAGGAAGGCTGGACGCAGAAGATCGTCGACGCCATCGCCGCCACGGGCAAGCCGGTCAAGGGTTACTCGATCGAGTTGCATGGCGACCACGACACCATCATGCGGGCATCCAAGGGCGCGCGCGAGCTGGTGCAGTGGGCCTCGGAGAAGCAGCGCGAACCGTGCCCGATTTCCGAGCTTTGGGTGTCGACGAAGTGCGGCGAGTCGGACACCACCTCCGGTTGCGGCGCCAACCCGACGGTCGGCAACGCCTTCGACAAACTGTACAAGCTGGGCAACACGCTGTGCTTCGGTGAAACCAGCGAGCTCACGGGCGGCGAGCACCTGGTGGCGGCGCGCTGCCGTACGCCGCAGGTGCGCGAGCAGTTCATGGCGATGTTCGACAAGTACCAGGCCATGATCGACCGCCACAAGACCTCGGACCTGTCGGACTCGCAGCCGACGAAGGGCAACATCGCCGGCGGCTTGACGACGATCGAGGAAAAGGCGCTGGGCAATATCCAGAAGATCGGCAAGAAGTGCAAGGTCGACGGCGTGCTCGACTATGCCGAGGCGCCGACCGGACCCGGCCTGTGGTTCATGCAGTCGAGCTCGGCGGCGGCCGAAATGGTGACGCTGTGCGCTGCCTCCGGCTACGTCGTGCACCTCTTCCCCACGGGCCAGGGCAATGTCATCGGCAACCCGATCGTCCCGGTGATCAAGCTGTGCGCCAACCCGCGCACGGTGCGCACGATGGGCGAACATGTCGACGTCGATACGTCGCCGCTGCTGCAGCGCGAGATGAACATGGACCAGGCCGGCGACGCGCTGCTCGACATGATGCTGCGCACCGCCAACGGCCGGTACACCGCAGCCGAAGCGCTGGGCCATCGCGAGTTCGTACTGACACGGCTCTACGAGAGCGCCTGAGTCGCGTCGCCGGACACCAAGGAGACTCGCCATGGCATTGCACAGTGCTCGATCCGTCGGCAACGTGAGCCTGGGGCTTTCGCTGCTGGTCTTCTGCGTCTTCTTCGTGAACGTGCTGCTCGGCGGCCCGCTGGGGCGAAAGCCCTGGATGAGCGACGTGGCGGAGATGCTGACCCTGTTCCTCGCGGTCATCTTCTTCGTCGCCGGTACGCTGGCCCGTGAAGCACAGGCGTCATGGACATCACCCGATGGTCAATCGGGCAATGCAAAGCCAGAAGAGGATCGTCAGCAAACAACCTGAGGCCCCAAGCGAGTCGGCCAAAGACCGACGGCAATGTTCCAACCACCCGCGCCCTACCAACGCGGGGATTCCCACCCGCCGGGCCGAACGCCCGTTTCGACGTCCAGCCAGGACGCCAGCATCAAGGAGACAGACATGGACAACTCGACAAAGCAACTTCTCGCCAACAGCCTGCAAGGGACACCGGTGGCCGCCGAGCGCCGCCAGTTCCTGCGGGTGGCCCAGGCCAGCGGCTTCACCGTCGCGGCGCTGGCCGCCACCGGCGGCACCCTGTTCTCACCCGCCGCGGTGGCCCAGACGCGCAACGAGGAGGCCGACCGCGAGAAAGCGGCCAAGCATGTGATGACGATCGCGTCGGCCTATCAGCTGGGCGCGTCGCGCAGCTACCCGATCCTGCAGCGCGACTTCAAGGAAAACATCCAGAACGCCACGCGCGGCAAAGTCTATGTGCGCCTGGCGCCGGCCGGCCAGCTCGGCGCCGGTGGCGCGCTGCCGCAAAAAGTCCAGGAAGGCACGATCCAGGCTGCCCAGCACTCGCTGTCGAACTTCGCGCCTTTCGCGCCAGTGGTCGACATCATCAACCTGCCGTACTTCTGCGGTTCCAACCAGCGCTTCGTCAACCTCGTGAACTCCGATGCGTGGACCAAGGAGGTCCACCCGAAGGTCGAGGCCAAGGGCTTCAAGCCGCTGTTCTACGTCGTCATCGACCCGCGCGTGGTGGCCATCCGCAAGGGTGGCAAGAAGGTGATCCTGCCTTCGGATCTGGCGGGCGTGAAGTTCCGCGTGCCGGGATCGAAGATGCTGCAGCAGTACTACCGCATGGTCGGCGCCAACCCGACGCCGGTGGCCTGGGGCGAGACCCCGTCGGCCATCAAGCAGGGCGTGGCCGACGCGCTGGACCCGGCCGCCGGCGCGCTGTATGTGTTCGGCTTCAAGGACATCCTGAGCCACATCACCTTCACGCGGGCGGTGCCCGACAGCCAGGTCTACTCGTGCAACCTGGCGTGGTTCAACGGTCTGCCCAAGGACGTGCAGGAAGGGATCATGTTCGCGGCCGAAATCACCGCGCAGATGAACCTCGCCAAGGTGCCGTCGGCGCGCAACTATGCGATCGCCGAACTGGCTGCTGCCGGCGTGCAGTTCCACAGCCTGAGCAGCGCGCAGCTGGCCGAGTGGGAGAAGGCGGGCGGCTACAAGCGCGACGAGTGGAACGAGTTCCGCAACGAGCTCACCGGCACGACGGAGCTGTTCACCAAGCTCGAAACGGCCGCCAACACGATGGGCCGCCTGTACGTGCACGACGCCTGAGCGCGATGCGCGCGGACGCTCGGAAAGCGGGGACACGATGAGCACCTCTCGCAGTTGGCTGACCGACCTGGATCGCAACCTCGAACGCTGGGCCTTGCTGGTGTTCTACAGCCTGCTGGTGGTCACGATGGCGGTCGAGGTGCTGCGGCGCGAGGTGTTCTCGTACTCGTCGGTCTGGGGCGAGGAGATCGTGCGCTACGCGTTCATCTACCTCGTCTGGATCGGCGCCGCTGCGGCGGTGCGCGAGCGCGCGCACATCCGCATCGACGTGATCTTCGAGTTCGTCTCGCCGCGGGCGAAGGCGCTGCTGTACCTGTTTGGCGACCTGGTGATGCTGGTCGTCGCGGTGTTCGCGCTGTACTGGTCGTGGGAGAGCGTGGCCGTGAGCCTGAAGTACGGCTCGGTCTCGCACGGCCTGCGCCTGCCGCTGACGTGGTTCCTCAGCGCCGTGCCCATCGGCTTCGTGCTGTTGCTGTACCGGCTGCAGCAATCGATCCGCCGCGACCTGTCCGACCTCCGCCACGGCCGCCCCGTGTTCGAAGGCGAACGTCTGTTCGACTGATTCGTCTGGCGACCAAAGGGGCACTTGGATGAATTCCCTCTTTCCGGGTTCGGAAGCACAGGCACTCGACCTGGGCTGGAGCTTCTATGGCCCCGTCCTGATCTTCGTCGTGCTGATCGGCCTGGGCGTGCCGGTGTGGGTGTCGATCGGCGCGACCTCGATCGCGCTGCTGCTGTGGTCGGGCGTGCTGCCGATGTCGCTGCTCGGCGGTTCGCTGTTCGAGGGCATCGACGCCTTCGCGCTGACGGCCGTGCCGCTGTTCATCCTCACCGGCGACGTGCTGGTGCGCACGGGCTTGAGCCGCAAGTTCCTCGACGTGGCCGAAGCGCTGACCACCTGGTCGCGCAGCGGCTTCGGCTCGGCCACCGTGCTGGTGTGCGGCATGTTCAGCGCCATTTCCGGCTCGGACGCCGCGGGTGCGGCGGCCGTGGGCCGCATGACGATCAACCGCCTCGTCGAGTCGGGCTACCCGCGGCCCTATGCCTGCGCGCTGGTGGCGGCCGGTGCCTGCACCGGCATCCTGATTCCGCCGTCGATCGCCTACATCATCATCGGCCTGGTGCTGGGCATCTCGGCGTCCACGCTGTTCCAGGCGGCACTGATCCCGGGCCTGATGATCCTGGCGGGCATCTTCATCACCAACAGCGTCGTCAACCGCATCTACGCCTACGAGAACAAGACCTCGATCCCCTTCGGCGCATGGCTCGGCAACCTCGGCGGGGCGCTGAAGCGCGGGTGGTACGCGTTCATCGTGCCGGCGATCATCTTCTACGGCATCTTCTCGGGCAGCCTGACGCCCACCGAGGCCGGCGCGGTGGCCGTCGTCGTGACCATCATCATCGGCTTCGTGCTGGGCACGCTCAAGCTCGCCGACTTCCCGGCGATGCTGGTGAGCTCGGCCAAGGTCAATGGCGTCATCCTGCCGATCATCGCGTTCTCGCTGCCGCTGGCGCAGGCGCTGGCGACGATGGGCGTGCCACAGGGCTTCGTGCAGTTGGTCACCGGCCTGTCGACCGAGCCCTGGGTGATCATCCTGTTGATGATCGCGATCCTGGTCGCGGCGGGTTGCGTGATGGAGACGACGCCCAACATCGTCATCCTGGCGCCGCTGCTCAAGCCGCTGGCCGACGAGATCGGCATGAACGAGATCCAGTTCTGCATCATGATGATCACGACGCTGGGCGTCGGTTTCATCACGCCGCCGCTGGGCCTGAACCTGTTCGTGGTGTCCGGGCTGACCGGCGAATCGATCCTGAAGATCGCCCGGCGTGCGGTGCCCTTCGTGCTCTCGATGCTGGCGGTCACGCTGCTCATCGCCTTCGTGCCCGAGATGACCACTGTGCTGCTGCCAGACGCCTACAAATGACCATTCGAGCGGGGCGGTAGCGACCCCGTCAACCCACCTCGGACCGTAAGGAGGCCCCATGACCACCAAGTACCTGAAGAAGGCGAGCAAGACGCCTGAAACCGAAACCGCCACGGCGCAAGGCGTCGTCACCGAAATGCTGGCCGAGATCGAGAAGAACGGCGAGGCCGCGGTGCGCGCCTATGCGAAGAAGCTCGACAAGTGGGACGGCGAGATCATCGTCACCAAGTCCGAGCTGGCGGAGAACGCCAAGAGCGTGCCCGAGCAGGTCAAGAAGGACATCGACTTCGCGATCGAGCAGGTCTTCAAGTTCGCCGTGGCGCAGCGCGACTCGCTGAAGGAGTTCAAGACCGAGCTCCACCCCGGCGTCACCGCCGGCCAGCGCGTGCTGCCGGTCAACGTGGCCGGCTGCTATGCGCCGGCCGGCCGCTACGCGCACATCGCGTCGGCCTACATGGGCGTGGCCACCGCCAAGGCCGCGGGCGTGAAGACCATCATTGCCTGCTCCGGGCCGTTCCGCGGCGGGCCGATGCACCCTTACCTGATGTACGCGTTCAACAAGGCCGGTGCCGACGTCATCATGACGCTCGGCGGCGTGCAGGCCATCGCGACGATGGCCTACGGGTTGTTCACCGACAAACCGGCCGACGTCATCGTCGGGCCGGGCAACAAGTTCGTCGCCGAAGCCAAGCGCACGCTGTTCGGCAAGGTCGGCATCGACGTTTTCGCCGGTCCCTCCGAAGTCGCCGTGATCGCCGACGAGACGGCCGACCCGGCCATCGTCGCCAGCGACCTGGTCGGCCAGGCCGAGCACGGCCACGAGACGCCGGCGTGGCTGTTCACGACCAGCGAGAAGCTGGCCAAGGACGTGATGGCGCGCGTGCCCAAGCTGATCGACGCGCTGCCGCCGACCGCGCGCGACGCGGCGAGTGCGGCGTGGCGCGACTACGGCGAGGTCATCGTCTGCGACACACGCGAGGAGGTGGTGGAGGTTTCCGACCGCTACGCGTCCGAACACCTCGAAGTGCAGACCCAGGATCTCGACTGGTGGCTGGAGAACCTGACTTGCTACGGCTCGCTGTTCATGGGCGAAGAGACCACGGTGGCCTACGGCGACAAGGCCAGTGGCCCGAACCACGTGTTGCCCACCAAGGGTGCGGCACGCTACTCCGGCGGTCTGTCGGTGCACAAGTTCATGAAGACCTTCACCTGGCAGAAGATGACGCGTGAAGCGGCGCGCGACATCGGCGAGGTCACCGCGCGCATCTCGCGCCTGGAAGGCATGGAGGCGCATGCGCGCACCGCCGACGACCGGCTGGCCAAGTACTTCCCGGACAAGAAGTTCGAGCTGGGCGAAGCGGTCGAAGTCTGAGCGCGATGCCCGTCAACAAGATGTTCGACCTGGCCGGCCGGCGCGCACTGGTCACAGGCGGCAACTCGGGCATCGGCGAGGCAATGGCATCGGCGCTGGGGCGTGCCGGTGCACGCGTGCTGTTGATGGCGCGCCGTGCGGACGAGTTGGAGGCGGCCGCCGCACGGTTGCGTGCCGAAGGCATTGCCGCAGACGCCATGAGCGCCGACCTGGCCGCAATGCCGAGCCTGCGCGCCGTGGCCGAACAGGCCGAGCGGGTGCTGGGCGGCGTCGACATCCTGGTCAATGCGGCCGGCGTCAACCTGCGTCAGTCCTTCGAGGAGGTGACGCCCGAAGCCTGGCAGACGCAGCTCGCGCTGCACCTGGGCGCACCGTTCTTTCTGACGCAGGCGCTGGCGCCGGGCATGCGTGAACGCGGCTGGGGCCGCATCCTGAACATCGCGTCGCTGCAAAGCACGCGGGCGTTCGCCGACAGCGCACCCTATGGCGCTGGCAAGGGCGGCATCGTGCAGCTCACGCGCGCGATCGCGCAGGCCTGGTCGCCGCACGGCATCACCTGCAACGCCATCGGCCCCGGCTTCTTCCCCACCGCGCTCACCGCCCCGGTGTTCGCCGATGCCACGCTGGCGCAGCGCCACGCGGCGCAGACCTGCATCGGCCGCAACGGCGCGCTGGCCGATCTGCACGGCCCCACCGTCTTCCTGTGCAGCGACGCCGGCGGCTACGTCACCGGCCAGACGCTGATGGTCGACGGCGGCTACACCGCGCGTTGAGCCGCGTTCAACTTGTCGAGACCCCAACATGCAAGCCCTCGTCTACACCCAGCCCAAGGAACTGCAGTTGCAGGCCCGCCCGCACCCCGAACTGGCCGATGGCGAAGTGGTGCTGCGCATCGAGGCCGTCGGCATCTGCGGGTCGGACATGCACGCCTGGCACGGGCACGACCCGCGCCGCAAGCCGGGGCTGGTGCTCGGGCACGAGTTCGTCGGCCGCATTGCCGAGTCGGCCGCCGACGGATTCGAAGCCGGCACACGCTGGACCGGCAACCCGCTGATCACCTGCGGCGTGTGCGAGTACTGCGTGCAGGGCCGCAACAACCTGTGCGCCAACCGCACGATGGTCGGCATGACGCGCCCTGGCGCCTATGCCGAGTACATGAGCATCCCGGCGTCGTCGCTGGTGGCCATCCCGCAGGACATGCCGGCCGTGACGGCGGCGCTGACCGAGCCGGCGGCCACCGCCTGGCACGCCATCAACCTGTCGATGCGCGCGCTGCTGCGGCCGCTGCACGAGTGCCGGGTGCTGGTCATCGGTGGCGGCGCCATCGGCATGCTGGCCGCGCTGCTCTATCGGCGCCTGGGCGTGACGCGGCTGACGGTGACCGAACTCAACCCGAAGCGCCGCGAGACGCTGCAGCGCGCGGTCGGTTGCGAGGTCATCGATCCGCGCGACACGCCGCTGGAAGAGTCGGCCTACGAGCACGTGATGGACGCGGTGGGTGCCAAGCTCACGCGCCAGCAGGCGCTGGCTGCGATCAAGCCGGGTGGCGTGATGATGCACGTCGGCCTGCAGGACTGGGCCAGCGAAATCGATATGCGCAAGCTGACGCTGGCCGAGATCACGCTGCTGGGCACCTACACTTACACCACGGCCGACCTTCGCGCCACCGTGGCTGCGCTGCACATGCAGCAGTTTGGCGACCTCGCCTGGGTCGAGGAGCGCAAGCTGGCCGACGGGCCGCAGGCCTTCGTCGACCTGGACAGCGGCGCCAGCGCCGCACCGAAGATCGTGCTGAGACCGTGACCCGTGCCTGCGGGTTGTGACCTATTGGCCGCGGCGTGCAAGCGCGGTGTCATTGGGCCCGTGTGACGGGGCCTCTTCTCGCCGGCGCCCGCATTTCATTCAAACCGACCCATCCGGAGACTCGACATGCAGATTCACAAGACCCTGATCGCCGCCACGCTGGCCGCCGCGTCGTCCATCGCGTTCGCCGCCTACCCCGACAAGACGGTCAACTACATCATCCCCTTCGGCCCGGGCGGCGAGTCCGACATCTCTGCACGGCTGCAGGAGCCGGTGTTCAAGAAGCTCAGCGGGCAGAGCCTGGCCATCCAGTACAAGCCCGGCGCCGGCGGCGCGGCCAGCTGGGCGCAGCTCAACGGCATGACGGCCGACGGCTACACGGTGATGGGCACGAACCTGCCGCACATCGTGCTGCAGCCGCTGCAGAAGGACGTGGGCTACAAGACCGACGAGATCACCACCGTCTTCTGGTTCCACTACACGCCCGATGCGCTGATCGTGCCGGCCGATTCACCGGTCAAGAGCCTGAAGGACTTCGTCGAGGCGGCGAAGAAGGCGCCCGGCGCGACCACGCTGTCGGGCAGCGGCACCAACTCGGCGAACCATCTGGCACAACAGCAGTTCGACAAGCTGGCCGGCATCAAGACCACCTACGTGCCCTTCGGCGGCACAGGCCCGTCGAACGCGGCGCTGCTGGGCAAGCAGGTCAGCGGCAGCTGGGGCTACACCACGGTGAAGATGCAGCTGGGCGATCAGGTGCGCTGTCTGGCGGTGGCGATGGAAAAGCGCCATCCGGCGATCCCCGACTGCCCCACCTTCAAGGAGCTGGGCTTCGATCTGGTGGGCGGCGCCTATCGCGGCGTGGCCGTGCCGAAGTCGACGCCGGCCGACGTGCAGGCCAAGCTGGCCGAGATCCTGGCCAAGATCAACGCCGACCCCGAGTTCATCAAGAAGATGGAAGAGGGCGGCTTCGCCATGCTCAATGTCGGCCCGGCGCAGATGGGCGAGTTCATGGCCAAGGTCAAGGCGCAGTACGAGGCGCTGGCGAAGGACATGGGCATCACCAAGAAGTAAGGCCGGGCGCACCGCCGTCGCATGGGTAGCTTCGAGTACCTGCTGGCGGCGCTGACGCCGCTGAACCTGCTGCTGGCCGTGGCCGGCGTGGTGGCAGGCACCGCCATCGGCGCGCTGCCCGGGCTGACCGCGACGATGGCGGTGGCGGTGCTGGTGCCCTTCACCTTTGCGATGGAGCCGGCGTCGGCGCTGATCGCGCTGGGTGCGATCTACACCGGTGCGATCTACGGCGGCGCCTATGCCGCGATCCTGCTCAACACGCCGGGTACGCCGTCGTCGATCGCCACCACCTTCGACGGCTACCCGATGGCGCGTGCCGGCAAGGGCGACCTGGCGCTGACACTGGCCTGCCTGTCGTCGGTGGTCGGCGGCCTGGTCGGCGCCGGCTTCCTGCTGTTGCTGGCGCCGCCGATGGCCACCGTGGCGCTGAAGTTCGGCCCGGTCGAGTACTTCTGGCTGGCGGTGTTCGGACTGACGCTGATCGCCTCGCTCGGCGAGGGCAGCACCGTCAAGGGGCTGATCGGCGGTTGCCTGGGCCTGCTGCTGTCGATGGTCGGCGTGGCCGAGGTCGGTGGCGACGTGCGCTACGTCGGCGACTCGAAGGCGCTGCTCGGCGGTATCGACATCGTCTCGGCGCTGATCGGGCTGTACTGCGTGCCGGTGCTGATCGAACTGGTGGCCACGCCAGTCGCGCACCTGGACGCCGCCAACCGCGTCGCGGGCTTCCGCCTGCCCGAAGCGCTGTCACTGCTGAAACGCGGCAAGTTCAATCTGGTGCGCAGTTCGGTGCTGGGCACGCTGGTCGGCATCCTGCCCGGCGCGGGCGGCTCGATCGCGTCGCTGGTGGCTTATTCCGAGGCCAAGCGTGCCTCGCCGCGGCGCGAGAACTTCGGCAAGGGCGAACCCGACGGCATCCTGGCGACCGAATCGGCCAACAATGCCACCGTCGGCGGCGGCTTTATTCCCACGCTGGTGCTGGGCATCCCGGGTACGCCGCCGGACGCGATCATCCTCGGCGCGCTGCTGGTGCAGGGCATCCGCACCGGGCCGACGCTGTTCACGCAGCAAGCGCCGATCGTCTACACCTTCATCTGGGGGTTGATCCTGGCGACGATCATCATGCTGCCGGTTGGGCTGCTGATCGGCCGCTTCGCGTTCCGCTCGATCGTCGCGATACCCAAGGCGGTGCTCGTGCCCGCGGTGGCACTGCTGACCGTGCTGGGCAGTTTCGCGGTGCACAACAACATCCACGAGGTGCAGCAGATGGTGGTGCTGGGCCTCATCGCGTGGGGGCTGGGGCGCTTCGGCTTCAGCGCGTCGCCGATCGTGCTCGGGTTGATCCTCGGTTCGATCGCTGAGCGCGGCTTCGTGCAGGGCCACCTGATCGGCGGCGCCAGGGGCAACATCTGGGGCGAGTTCTTCGGCCGGCCGATCGCGCTGGCCATCATCTGCTTCATCCTGCTCGGACTGCTGTGGCCCTGGTGGGCAGCGCGACGCGCGCGCGGCAGGGAGAGCGCTCTTGTCTGATGCACGCAACGATCTTCCGGGGGCGCTGGGCAGCGCCGCGGCCATGCTGCTGGGCGCGGCGGCAATCTGGGCGGCCCGCGATTTCTCCGACCTGGGTGCCGTCTTCCCGCGCTCGGTGGGAGCGCTGCTGGTGGCGCTGGGTGCGCTGTACATCGCGCTGACAGTGGCCGGCCGCACACAGCGCGTGGCCGCGCTCGGTGGCTCCTACATGCGCCGCGCGGCGACGGCCGTGACCTTGCTCGCCTGGGCCTTCACTCTTGGGCCGCTGGGCTTCCTGGCCAGCAGCGCGGCCGCGATGGCGGCGCTGCTGGTGATCGCCAATCACGAGCGGTGGACACTGCGGCGCGCGCTGCTCTACGCTGCCGCCAGCGCGCTGGTGCTGATCGGCCTTTACAGCCTGTTCAAGATTGCCTTGCAGGTCCCACTGCCTTGAGTTGCCACCTATGAGAATCCTGATCACCGAATTCATGGACGAACGCGCCGTGGAACGACTGCGCGCACGCCACGACGTGCACTACGACCCGGCGCTGGTCGACGACCCGGCGCGGCTGCTCGCCGCCGCAGGCGACGCCGACGCCCTGATCGTGCGCAACCGCACCCAGGTGCGCGGCGAGTTGATGGCCGCGCTGGCGCAGTGTCGCGTGGTGGGCCGCCTGGGCGTCGGGCTGGACAACATCGACGTCGAGGCTTGCAAGGTCCGTGGCATCAAGGTCATTCCTGCCACCGGCGCCAACGCGCTGAGCGTGGCCGAATACGTCGTCACCTGCGCGCTGCTGCTGCTGCGCGGCGCCTATGCCGCCACGCCGGCGGTGGCTGCCGGCCAGTGGCCGCGCAATGCGCTGTCCTCCGGTCGCGAAGCCAGCGGCAAGGTGCTGGGCCTGATCGGCTTCGGCTCGATCGGCCAGTTGACGGCACGTCTGGCGCGTGGCCTGGGCATGGAAGTCATGGCCTTCGACGCGATGCTCGACCACGACCATCCGGCCTTCGCCGACGGCGCGGTCGCCTGTGCCGGGCTGGACGAGTTGATTCGTTGCGCCGATGTGATCAGCCTGCATGTGCCTTTGGTGGATGGCACACGCGGCCTGCTCGACGCCGCGCGCATTGCGTCGATGAAACCCGGCTCGGTGCTGATCAACACGGCGCGCGGCGGCATCGTTGATGAGCAGGCGCTGGCCGCGGCGTTGCGCAGCGGCCACCTGGGGGGTGCCGCGATCGACGTGTTTGCCGCCGAACCGCTGCCGGCGTCGCCGCATTTCGACGGCTGCCCGAACCTGCTGCTCACGCCGCATGTGGCCGGGTTGTCGGCGGAGTCGAACGAGCGTGTGAGCTTCCTCATCGCTGAACGTGTGGCCCAAGCGCTGGCGGGCGCCGCATGAAGATGGGGCTCGACGACGCGGCGCGGCGCATCGCCGCGGCATTGCGCTCGGCCGGCGCGAATGCGTCGATGGCCGACAGCACGGCGCGCGCGCTGGTGCTGGCCGAAGCGCAAGGGCAGAGCGGGCACGGCCTGTCGCGCGTGGCGCAGTACATCACGCACCTGCGCAACGGTCGCGTCGTCGGCGCGGCGCTTCCCAAGGTGGCGCGGCGCAAGGGCGCGACGCTGCTGGTCGACGCTGGCGAGGGCCTGGCCTTCCCGGCCTGCGAGCTGGCGGTGGCCGAAGCCGTGCGCGTGGCGCAGGAGCAGGGTGTGGCCCTGGTGGGTGTGGTCAACAGCCACCATTGCGGCGTGGTCGTCGACCACCTGCGCGCCGCCGCCGTGGCCGGGCTGGTCGGCCTGGGATTTTCCAACTCGCCGGCGGCGATGCCGGCCGCCGGCGGGCGCCACCCGATCTTCGGCACCAACCCGGTGGCGGCGGTGTTCCCGCGGCGTGGTGCCGATGCCTTGCTCATCGACCTGAGCCTGAGCGAGGTGGCGCGCGGCAAGGTCATGGTCGCGGCGAAGAAGGGCGAGCCGATCCCGCTCGGGTGGGCGCTCGATGCGGCCGGACAACCGACCACCGATGCGCAAGCCGCGCTCGACGGATCGATGCTGCCGGTGGGCGCGGTGTCCTCACCCAAGGGCGCGATGCTCGCGCTGGTGGTCGAATTGCTGGTCAGCGCGTTGATCGGCGCGAATTTCGGCTACGAGGCGTCGAGCTTCTTCGTCGCCGACGGCAACCGGCCGCACCTGGGGCAGTTGTTCGTTCTCATCGACCCGGGTGCACTGGCGGGCCGCGATGCCTACTTCGAGCGCATCGAGGTGCTGATCACGGAAATGCTGAGTGACGACGAGGTTCGGTTGCCCGGCGCGCGTCGCGAAGCGCTGCGCCAGCGTGCCGAGGCCCAGGGCATCGAAGTGTCAGACAGCCTGCTGGCGGCGTGGGCGACGCCTGGCTGAACGGCCGCGTGCCTCAGTAAGTCTCCAAATGCAGCCGGCCGTCGCGCTTCAGCGCGGCGCCGATGTCGTCCCAGTGCAGGCCGGCCTGGACGGCGATGTCGCGCAGCGCCAGCACCACGCCTTCTTCCATGCTCTTCAGCCCGCAGACGTAGAAGTAGCTGTTCGGGTCGGCGAGCATCTTCGCCACGTCGGCCGCGCGCTCGCGCATCGCGTCCTGCACGTAGGTCTTCGGCTGGCCCGGCGTGCGGCTGAACGCGAAGTTGATGTCGATGAAGTCCTTGGGCAGGCTTTGCAGCGGGCCGAAGTAGGGCAACTCCGCCTTCGTGCGTGCCCCGAAGAACAGCATCAGCTTGCCGCTTTCGAACTTGCCGCTGGCACGCAGCCGGCGCCGCCACTCGGTCATCGCGCGCATCGGCGCGCTGCCGGTGCCGGTGCAGATCATGACGATGTGGCTCTTCGGGTGGTTCGGCATCAGGAAGCTGGCGCCGAAGGGCCCGATGACCTGCACCTTGTCGCCGACCTTCAGGTTGCACATGTAGTTGCTGGCCACGCCGCGTACCGGCTGGCCCTGATGGTCTTCGAGCACGCGCTTGATCGTCAGCGACAGGTTGTTGTAGCCGGGCCGCTCGCCGTTGCGCGGGCTGGCCACCGAGTACTGGCGCGCATGGTGGGCCCGGCCGTTGGCATCCACACCCGGCGGCAGGATGCCGATCGACTGGCCTTCGAGCACCGGGAAGGGCATTGCGCCGAAGCTCAGCACGACATGGTGCGTGTCGTAGTCCTTGCCGACCTCGGTCACGCGCACGTTGCCCGAGACCGTGGCCGTGATCGACTTCGTCGCTGCCTTCGGGCCGTAAAGGTTGGTGTAGGCATGTGCCGCCGACCAAGGTGGCAGCGTGGCACCGTATTGCGCAGCGTTGAAGTCCTCCTCGCCAGTGGTGGCGCGCGCCGGCGCGGCTTCGGCCTCCGTGGACAACTCGGCCAGCGCATTTGCATCCACGCCTTCGGCCGCCAGCTCCTCGCTCGACAGCTCGGTCGGCAGTTCGTCCCAACCGAGCTGTGCCTGCAGGCTGTAGGCCATGCTGTGCGGCAGCGTGCGCCAGTTGTCGATCGAGCCGGTCGGGCAGGGCGAGATGCAGGCCATGCATTGCTTGCACTTGCCGGCATCGACGACGTAGTTGCGATCGTCGTGCGTGATCGCGCCCACCGGGCAGGTGGCCTCGCAGGTGTTGCAGCGGATGCAGATCTCGGGGTCGATCAGGTGCTGCTTGATGACGGTCAGCTCAGGTGAGGCCATGCCGTGGTCTCCGTTGAATGCAGTCGTCCCCGTGATCAAGCGGCCACCGCGGGTCCGGCTTTGCCGGCCCGCCAGTGGCGCCCCCTTGAGGGGGAGCGGCGCAGCCGCTTCGGGGGTGGGTCAATTGAACCGCACGTACTCGAAATCGACCGGCTGGCGGTTGATGCCGATGGCCGGCGGCGCGATCCAGTTGGCGAACTTGCCCGGCTCGACGACGCGGCCCATCAGGCTGCCTACAAAGGCGCGGTCCTCGTCACTGGGCAACCACTTGTCGACATTGGCTTGCCACTCGGCGTCGCTGACCACGCGGCCGTCTGGTGACACCTTCGCGCCCGACAGCGCGCCGATATTGCGGTGGAAGGCCTTGTGCGGCACCGCCAGTCGCGTCGAGATGCCGGCCTTTTCGATGACCTTGTTCCAGCGGTTCACGCCAGCCACCGAGTCCTTGATGTAGTCGTCGCGCAGCACCTCGTTCAGCGCGTTGAGCATCGGCACGTCCTTTTCGACCAGCTTGCCGTCCTTCACCTCCAGCACCTTGTAGGTCTGGCCCTTGAGAACATGGTCGTCGTCACGCTTGCCCTCCTCGAATCGGCCCTTCAGCCCCGAGCTGTAGAAGGTGGCGGCGTTGCTCGACTCGTCGGCACCGAACAGGTCGACGGTGACGCTGAAGTGGAAGTTGATGTAGCGCTGGATCGTTGGCAGATCGATCACGCCGGCCGCGCGCAGCTTGGCCACGTCGTCGGTCTTCAGCTCGTTCATCGCGTTCACCGTGCGCTGGATGATGCGGCTGATGCCTGACTCGCCGACGAACATGTGGTGCGCTTCTTCGGTGAGCATGAACTTGGTGGTGCGCGCCAGTGGGTCGAAGGCGCTTTCGGCCAGCGCACACAGTTGGTACTTGCCGTCGCGGTCGGTGAAGTAGGTGAACATGAAGAAACTCAGCCAGTCGGGCGTCTTCTCGTTGAAGGCGCCGAGGATGCGCGGGTTGTTCTGATCGCCACTGCGCCGTTCGAGCAGGGCTTCGGCTTCTTCGCGCCCATCGCGGCCGAAATGCTTGTGCAGCAGGTAGACCATGGCCCACAGGTGTCGGCCCTCCTCGACGTTCACCTGGAACAGGTTGCGCAGGTCGTACTGGCTGGGCGCGGTCAGCCCCAGGTGGCGCTGCTGCTCGACCGAGGCTGGCTCGGTGTCGCCCTGCGTGACGATGATGCGGCGCAGGTTGGCGCGGTGCTCGCCCGGCACCTCCTGCCATGCCTTCTCGCCCTTGTGGTCACCGAAGTGGATCTCGCGGTTCGCGTCGCCCGGGTTCAGGAAGATGCCCCAGCGGTAGTCGGGCATCTTGACGTGGTCGAAATGCGCCCAGCCCTGCGGGTCGACGCTGACCGCAGTGCGCAGGTAGACGTCGAAATCGGTCGAGCCGTCCGGGCCCATGTCGCCCCACCAGCTGAGGAAATTCGGCTGCCACTGCTCGAGCGCGCGCTGCAGCGTGCGGTCGCTGCCGAGGTCGACGTTGTTGGGGATCTTCTCGCTGTAGTTGATAGTGCTCATGCATTGCTCCAGTTCGTGTGTCGATGGGTGCGGGTCGGTGCGATCGAGCGGCCATCGCGGAACCGACTCCGCCGGGCCGCGGATGGCGCCCCCTTGAGGGGGAGCGGCGCAGCCGCTTCGGGGGTGGTCAAACTCTATTCCAGTCGAAGCCGGCCTTTTCGCCGGTGCCATATACCTTGAGTGCGCCCTTCGCGCCCACCGCGTTGGGGCGTTGGAAGATCCAGTTCTGCCACGCCGTCAGTCGGCCGAAGACACGCGTGAACATGTTTTCCGGGCCGTTGAAGCGCAGGTTGGCTTCCATGCCGGTGAGTGCATCCGGGCTCATCGCCACACGCTCCTCGATGGCGATACGTGTCTCGTCAGCCCAGTCGATGTCATCGGGGTTGCTGGTGACCAAACCCAGCGCGAAGGCTGCATCGGCGTCGAGTGGCTGGCCGATCACGGCCCGCACGGCATCGAGCGCCGGTTGTTCATCGTAGAAGCGGCGCTGCAGCCGCGACTGGCCCGTGGCCATGGGGTAGAAGCCGAAATTGGTTTCGCCCACATTGATCTTCGGTGCCTTGGCTTCTTCGTCCGGCAGGGCCAGGTGGTAGCTGCGGTCGCAAGCCAGCGCCAGCTCGAGCAATGTGCCGGCGAAGCACGAACCCGGCTCGATCAGCGCGAACAGGCTGCGCGAAGACAGGTCCAGGCGGCTGAAGGTGCGGCGCAGCAAGCCGATGGTCTCGCGCACCAGCCAGTGGCCCTTGTGCGCCGCCAGCGTGGCGTCCAGTGCCAGCACCGCGGCGGCGTCGCCTTCCGTCTTCAGCAACCAGGTGCCGATCTCGGGCTCGTTGGTGCGCATCTCGAGGATCGCGTCTTCCAGTTCGCGGCCCATCTGCAGCGGGTACCAGGCGTCGCCGGCCGCTTCGATGCCGGCGACGTCGGTCGGCTGCGCGCCGGTCGGGCCCTTCACGGTGAGCGTGGCCACGCGCTTGGAGCGGTCGATCTCGACGCTCACGAACGGGTAGTGAATGGAATCTGCCTTGATCGTGCGCGCAACCGGCGGCAGCGCCACGCCCCGGGCTTTCGCGGGGCGGTCGCTGGTTTCGGCCAACTGCAGCGCGCGCTCCTGCACCTTGGCGGCGAACTGCGCCGGCTTGGCGATGTCGTCCACCAGCCGCCAATCCTTGGCGCGCTGGCCGCGCACGCCTTCGACACTGGTGCAGAACAGGTCGGCCAGGTCGTGGCGTACCTTCTTCTTGTCGGTCACCCGCGTCAGGCCACCGGTGCCGGGCAGCACGCCGAGCAGCGGCACTTCGGGCAAGCTGACCGAACTGCTGCGGTCGTCGACCAGGATGATCTCGTCGCAGGCCAGCGCCAGCTCGTAGCCGCCGCCAGCGCAGGCGCCGTTCACGGCGGCAAGAAAACGAAGCCCGCTGTGTGCGCTGCTGTCTTCCAGGCCGTTGCGCGTCTCGTTGGTGAACTTGCAGAAGTTCACCTTCCAGGCATGGCTGCTCACGCCCAGCATGAAGATGTTCGCGCCCGAGCAGAACACCTTGTCCCTGGCGCTGGTGATGACCACCGTGCGCACCTCGGGGTGTTCGAAGCGGATGCGGTTGATGGCGTCGTTCAGCTCGATGTCCACGCCCAGGTCATAGCTGTTCAGCTTGAGCTTGTAGCCGGGGCGCAGGCCGGCGTTTTCGTCGAAGTCCGCACTCAGCGTGGCCACCGGGCCCTCGAAGTTCAGCTTCCAGTGGCGGTACTTGTCGGGGTGGGTCTGGTAGTCGACACGGGCAGGTGGGTTCATGGTATTTCCGATAAATGGCAGTAAAGTGCTTGGTGTGCGGGTGTGTTGATAAGCACTTTAATGCATATCTGTGGCTCTCGTCAAGTGGTGTTTTGCATCTTCTGGGCGGTGACCATGTCTTCGAGGCCCAGCGCCCCGCGCGCCAGGGTGCGCAACGCCACAAACGTCGGCTGCAACGGCACTGCACTGGTGTCAAGCCGGAACTCTGCCTTCGAATAGAAGGCCGCGCGCCCGGCGAGGATGCCTTTCAGGTCGTCCATGGCCTCCCGGTTGCCGGCCATCGGGCGCAGGTCGCCCTGTGCGGCGACGCGTTTCATGTGGTCCTCGGGGTCGGCCTGCAGCCAGATGGTGGTGCAGTGCGCCAGCAGCAGATTGAAGGTGGCCGGGTCCGACACCAGGCCGCCGGGCGTGGCGATCACCGCCTCGGGGTAGATCTGGATGGCCTCTTCCAGCGCGCGGCGTTCGTAGCGCCGGTAAGCGTTCTGGCCATACAGGTTCTGGATTTCGTTGATCGAGCAGCCGGCGAACTTCTCGATCTCGCGGCTGAGCTCGACGAAGGGGAAATCCAGATCATCGGCCAGCATATGGCCGAGCGTGGACTTGCCGGCGCCGCGCAGCCCGACCAGTGCAATGCGCGAACTGCGCTGCAGCGAGCCGCGGCCATGTGCGCCGCCGGTGCCCAGCAACTCGCCGATGGCCTCGCGCACGCGGCGCAACGCGGCCTCGTCGCATTGCCCCAGCAGTTCGCGGATCATCAGCCATTCGGGCGAGCGCGTGGTCGGGTCGCCGAGCAGTTCTGCCAGCGAGCACTTCAGCGCCTGCGCCACCTGCAGCAGCACCAGCACCGACGCGTTGCCGACACCGTATTCCAGATTGGCCAGGTGGCGCTCGGAGACATCGGCCGCCAGCGACAGCGCTTTGCGTGTCATACCCCGGCGCGCGCGCAGCGCACGCACGCGCTCGCCCAACGCCACCAGGAAGGGGTTCTTCGCTGACCCTTCGGCCGGCGGTAGCGGCAAGACAGGGTCGAGGCCAGGCGATTGCAATATAGTGCTTGACATCAGGAAATTTGGCTTTTAGAGTTCTCGAACGCACAATACTGCAACTTTGTGCGGTAGACAAGCTTGACGCGCGGCACGCGTGGCGTACAAGAGAGTTCTGGCATGCCCGACGTGCAAGCGCTCGGTGCACTGCCGCCGCCAGCGCCTGAAATCAGCCACCCCAGATCGGAGACACGCATGACCGACACCGCCCACCCCGACAGCGCCGCCGTCGCGCCACCGCCGACACGATTCAATTTCGCCGCGCATCTGCTCGAAGTGAATGCTGTGCGGCACGGCAAGGCGGCCTTCGTGGACGACATGGGAGCGCTGAGCTATGGCGCGCTGGACGAGCGTGTGCGCCGCATGGCCGCCGGCCTGCGCGCGGCGGGATTGCGTCGTGAAGAGCGGGTGCTGGTGCTGATGCTGGACTGCAACGACTGGCCGGTGAGCTTCCTCGGTGCCATGCATGCCGGGCTGGTGCCGGTGGCCGTGAACACCCTGCTCACTGCCGACGACTACGCCTACATGCTGGAGCACTCGCGCGCCCAGGCGGTGCTGGTGTCGGGCGCGCTGCTGCCGACACTGACGGCGGCGATGACACGGTCTGACCACGAGGTTGGCACGGTCATCGTGTCGCGGGCCCAGGCGCCGCTGCGTGGGGCGCCACCTGCCGGCTCGCCGCCGCAGGCTGAAGAGATCGAATTCGAAGCTTTCCTGCAGGCTCAAGCGCCGGCCGCCAAGGCGGCGGCCACCGACGCCGACGACCCCGCCTTCTGGTTGTATTCGTCGGGGTCCACCGGCCGCCCCAAGGGCACCGTGCACTCGCATGCCAACCCCTACTGGACGGCCGAGCTCTACGGCAAGGGCGTGCTGCGGCTGCGCGAGGACGACGTGTGCTTCTCCGCTGCCAAGCTGTTTTTCGCCTATGGGCTGGGCAATGCGCTGACGTTCCCAATGAGCGTGGGCGCGACGACGCTGCTGATGGCTGAGCGGCCGACGCCGCAAGCCACCTTCAAGCGCTGGTTGGGCGGAGTCGGCAGCCTGAAGCCCACCGTGTTCTATGGCGCCCCCACCGGTTTTGCCGGCATGCTGGCCGATGCTGCACTGCCCGATCGTGGCGCGGTGGCGCTGCGCTTGGTGTCGTCCGCCGGCGAGGCACTGCCGGCCGACCTGGGCGAACGATTCAAGCGCCACTTCGGCGTCGACATCGTCGACGGCATCGGCTCGACCGAGATGCTGCACATCTTCCTGTCGAACCGGCCGGAGCGCGTTCGGTATGGCACCACCGGCTGGCCGGTGCCCGGCTATCGGGTCGAATTGCGCGGCGAGGACGGCGGGCCGGTGAACGACGGAGAGATCGGCGACCTGTTCATCCATGGTCCGAGCGCCGCGATGATGTACTGGGGCAACCGCGCCAAGACGCGCGACACCTTCCAGGGCGGCTGGACCAAGAGCGGCGACAAGTACGTGCGCAACGACGACGGCAGCTACACCTACAGCGGGCGCAGCGACGACATGCTCAAGGTCGGCGGCATCTATGTCAGCCCCTTCGAGGTCGAGGCCACGCTGGTGCAGCATGCCGCCGTGCTGGAAGCGGCCGTCATCGGCAAGGAAGACGATACGGGACTGGTCAAGACCAAGGCCTTCGTGGTGCTGAAGCCCGGCGCCAGCGCCGACGAAGCCGAGCTCAAGGCTTTCGTCAAGGACCGGCTGGCACCGTTCAAGTATCCGCGGTACATCGAGTTCATCACCGAACTGCCGAAGACGGCGACCGGCAAGATCCAGCGCTTCAAGCTGCGTGATCTGGAAACCGGTGCAGGCTGACGCTGCCGCTACGGTGACCCCAGCCTTCGTTCACATCGATTGGCACGGTCGAAGCGTGCGCATCGAGCACGCGTGGCTCGCCCCCGAGCGCCACGAAGCACCGCTGCTGGTGTTCCTGCACGAAGGCCTGGGCTCGCTGGCGATGTGGCGCGACTTTCCGCAGCGCCTGTGCGATGCACTGTCCTGCCGGGGCCTGGTCTATTCGCGCCCCGGCTACGGCCGCTCCACGCCACGCGCGGCCGAGGAAGCCTGGGATCTGGACTTCATGCACCGCCAGGCGCACGAGGTGCTGCCCGCGCTGCTGCGCGCGCTGCACATCGACGCGGCACGCAACAAGCCCTGGCTCTTCGGCCACAGCGACGGTGGGTCGATTGCGCTGCTCTATGCGGCGCGCTTCCCGGATGCTTTGGCCGGCGCCATCGTGCTGGCGCCGCACATCCTGGTCGAGGACCTGTCGGTGGCCAGCATCGCCAAGGCGCGCGAAGCCTACCTGCACACCGATCTGCCGCAGCGCCTGGCGCGCTACCACGACGACCCCGATTCGGCCTTCTGGGGCTGGAACCGAATCTGGCTGCACCCGCCTTTCAAGCAATGGTCGATCGAAGCCGAGATCGCCGCCATCACCTGCCCGCTGCTGGCGGTGCAGGGCCTGGACGACGAGTACGGCACGCTGGAGCAGATCCGCGGCATCGCGCGGCGCGTGCCGCACACCGATCTGCTCGAGCTGGCCGAATGCGGCCACTCGCCGCATCGCGACCAGGCACACCGGCTGATCGCTGCGGTGACGGCCTTCGTGCAGGCACACGGATAATCGTTGCGACCCGCCGCATGGCGGGAGCAAACGCATGAACCGCACCGTCATCCCGATCAACGCCGAAGGTGCCAGTCGCGAGCGCAAGCGCCAGGCGCCGAAGGGCCGGCAGGTACTCACCGCCGCACTGGAGGAGGTGCAGGCGTCGGTCGGTACCGGACCCTACCGGCGCGACCTGCTGATCGAGTACCTGCACGCGCTGCAGGACCGTTTCGGCCAGCTGGCGACGACGCATCTGGCCGCGCTGGCGCAGTTGCTCAAGCTGGCACAGACGGAGATCTTCGAGGTGGCGAGCTTCTATCACCACTTCGACATCGTGCGCGAGAACGAGGCGGGCGAGATTCCGAGGCCGCCGCGGCTGACGGTGCGCGTGTGCGATGGACTGCCTTGTGAGATGGCCGGTGCCGCCGACCTGCTGTCCAGGCTGCCGGCGCTGCTCGATGCCGACGTGCGCGTGATCGCCGCGCCATGCATCGGCCGCTGCGAGCAGGCGCCGGCCGTGGCGGTGCACCAGCATGCGTTGGCGCGCGCCAGCGTCGACAGCGTGCTGCGGGCGGTGAAGGCCGACCACACGATGGCCGAGCCTGCCCCTTGTATCGATCTGGCCGCCTACACCGCGCAGGGCGGCTATGCACTGCTGCGCGATTGCGTCGAAGGCCGGCGTGATGTCGACGCGGTGCTGCAGACGATGGAGGTCAGTGGCCTGCGCGGGCTGGGCGGCGCGGGTTTCCCGGCCGGGCGCAAGTGGCGCATCGTGCGCGGTGAGAGCGGCCCGCGGTTGATGGCGGTGAACATCGACGAAGGCGAGCCCGGCACCTTCAAGGACCGCATGCTGATGGAAAGCGACCCGCACCGCTTCATCGAAGGCATGCTGATCGCCGCCTGGGCGGTGGGCATCGAAGGCATCTACATCTACCTGCGCGACGAATACCACGGCGCGCGCACCTTGCTCACGGCCGAACTGGCCAAGCTGCAGGCCAACCCGCCGATCGCCAAGCTGCCGCACATCGAACTGCGTCGCGGCGCCGGCGCCTACATCTGCGGCGAAGAGTCGGCGATGATCGAATCGATCGAAGGCAAGCGCGGGTTGCCGCGGCTGCGACCGCCCTATGTCGCTCAGGTGGGGCTGTTCGGCCGGCCGACGCTGGAGCACAACTTCGAGACGCTGTACTGGGTGCGCGAGTTGCTGGAACACGGCGCCGAGCACTTCACGCGCCATGGGCGCCATGGCCGCAAAGGACTGCGCCGCTTCTCGGTATCGGGCCGTGTGCGCGAGCCCGGCGTCAAGCTGGCGCCGGCCGGCATCACGCTGCGCGAACTGGTCGACGAACATTGCGGCGGCATGCTGCCGGGCCACACGCTGTACGCCTACCTGCCCGGAGGTGCCTCGGGCGGCATGCTGCCGGCGCGGTTGGCCGACCTGCCGCTGGACTTCGACACGCTGCAGGCGCATGGCTGCTTCATCGGCTCGGCGGCGGTGATCGTGCTGTCGCAACACGACCGCGCCGTCGACGCGGCACGCAACCTGATGCGCTTCTTCGAGCATGAAAGCTGCGGCCAGTGCACGCCTTGCCGCGCTGGCACCGCCAAGGCCAGTGCGCTGATCGAGACGGACCGCTGGGACCTGGCGCTGCTCGCCGACCTGTCCCAGGTGATGCGCGATGCGTCGATCTGCGGACTCGGCCAGGCCGCGCCGAACCCGGTGGACTGTGTCATCAAGTACTTCCCGGAGGAACTCGAGCCGTCATGAATGACGACGTCGCGATCCGTTTCGAGCTCGATGGCCGAGAGGTCAGTGGCTGCGCTGGCGAGAGCCTGCTCGACGTCGCCGACCGTGAAGGCGTGGCCATTCCGCGCTTGTGTGCCGCGCCGGGTCTGAAGTCGGTCGGCAACTGCCGCGCGTGCATGGTCGAGATCGAAGGCGAGCGTGTGCTAGCGGCCGCCTGCTGCCGCGCACCGCAGCCCGGCATGAAGGTGAAGAGCCGCAGCGAACGTGCGCGCAAGTCACAGCAACTGGTGCTGGAGCTGTTGCAGAGCGATCTGCCGGAAGCCGCCTTCACACGCCACAACGAAGTCGACCATTGGGCCGACGGGCTCGGCGTCGGCGTGCCGCGTTTTGCGCCGCGGCCGCAGCAGGTGGCCGACCTGTCGCACGCCGGCATCGCGGTGAACATGGATGCCTGCATCCAGTGCACACGCTGTCTGCGCGCGTGCCGCGAATCGCAGGGCAATGGCGTCATCGGTCTTGCCTATAGCGGCGGCCACGCGAAGATCGTCTTCGACATGGACGATGCGCTCGGCGGCTCCACCTGTGTGGGTTGCGGCGAATGTGTGCAGGCCTGTCCGACGGGGGCGCTGGCAACGGCCGGCGGCGCCGCGCTGCAAGTGCCCGAGCGCAGCGTCGAATCGCTGTGCCCCTATTGCGGCGTCGGCTGCCAGCTCACCTACCACGTCAAGGACAGGAAGATCCTCTACGTCGAAGGGCGCGACGGTCCGGCGAACCGCGGGCGGCTGTGCGTCAAGGGACGCTACGGATTCGACTACGTGCGCCACCCGCAGCGGCTGACGAAGCCGCTGATCCGCAAGCCCGGTGTGCCGAAGGACCCTAATCTGGCGCCGCGCGACGTGATGCACGCCTTCCGCGAAGCGAGCTGGGACGAGGCGCTGGCGCTGGCCGGCGCATCGCTGCGGCAGATTCGCGACACGCAAGGTGCCAAGGCGCTGGCCGGCTTCGGCTCGGCCAAGGGCAGCAACGAGGAGGCCTACCTGTTCCAGAAGCTGGTGCGGCTGGGCTTCGGCAGCAACAACGTCGACCACTGCACGCGGCTGTGCCATGCGTCCAGCGTGGCGGCGCTGCTCGAAGGCATTGGCTCGGGCGCGGTCAGCAACCCGGTCATGGATGTGTTGAAAGCCGAGGTGGTGATCGTCATCGGCGCCAATCCGACCGTGAACCATCCGGTGGCCGCGACCTGGATCAAGAACGCGGTGGACCAAGGCACGAAGCTGATCGTGATGGACCCGCGGCGCAGCGAGCTGGCACGCATCGCCACGCACTACCTGCCTTTCAAACCTGACAGCGACGTGGCGCTGTTGAACGCGATGATGTTCGTCATCGTGCACGAAGGCCTGGTGGATGAAGCCTTCATCGCATCGCGCACCGAAGGCTACGACGCGCTGGCGAAGAACGTGCAGGGCTACAGCCCGGAGGCGATGGCGCCGATCTGCGGCATCCCCGCCGAGACGATCCGCGCCGTGGCGCGGCTGTATGCCACCAGCCGCGCGTCGATGATCCTGTGGGGCATGGGCATCAGCCAGCATGTGCACGGCACGGACAATGCGCGCTGCCTGATCGCGCTGGCGCTGATGACCGGGCAGATCGGTCGCCCGGGCACGGGCTTGCATCCGCTGCGCGGCCAGAACAACGTGCAGGGAGCTAGCGACGCCGGGCTGATCCCGATGATGTACCCCGACTACCAGCGTGTCGACGACGCCGACGCGCGCGAGCGTTTCGCGCAGGCCTGGGGCGTGCCCGCGGCATCGCTCGACACCGCACCGGGCTTGACCGTGGTGGAGGTCATGCGTGCCATCGACGCCGGCCAGGTGAAGGGCATGTTCATCATGGGCGAGAACCCGGCGATGAGCGACCCCGACGCCGACCACGCGCGCCATGCGCTCGCATCGCTCGACATGCTGGTCGTGCAGGATCTGTTCCTGACCGAAACCGCGGCGCTGGCCGACGTGGTGCTGCCGGCCTCGGCCTTTGCCGAAAAGACCGGCAGCTTCACCAACACCGACAGGCTGGTGCAGATCGGCCGGCAGGTGCTGGCGCCACCGGGCGACGCGCGGCTCGACCTGTGGATCCTGCTGCAGATGTTCGAGCAGCTTGGCCTGGACGGCTCCGCTTATGGCGAGGTGGTCGGCGACGGCGAAGCGGCAGCGGCACAGGTCTTCGACGAGATGCGCCACACCATGCCCAGCATTGCCGGCATCACCTGGCAGCGCCTGCAGCAAGACGGCGCCGTGACCTATCCCTGCACGAAAGAGAGCGACCCCGGCCAGCCGGTGGTCTTCGTCGAGCGCTTCCCCACCGCCAGCGGCAAGGCGCGCTTCGTGCCGGCCGACATCATCCCGGCCGACGAGCGGCCCGACGCCGACTACCCGATGGTGCTCATCACCGGCCGCCAGCTAGAACACTGGCACACCGGCAGCATGACGCGCCGCACGCAGGTGCTCGATGCGATCGAACCCGACCCGGTGGCGCTGCTGCATCCGCAGGACCTGGCGGCGCTGGGCCTGGCGCCGGGTGACACCGTCACGCTGGCCACGCGCCGCGGCGAGGTGGCGCTGTTCGCGCGTGCCGACGACAGTTCGCCACCGGGCACGGTGTTCGTCGCCTTCTGCTGGGTCGAGGCGGCGATCAACAAGCTGACCAATCCGGCGCTGGACCCTGTAGCGAAGATCCCCGAGTTCAAGTACTGCGCGGTGCGTGCCACGGCCGGCGGGCAGGTGCGCAGCGAGCCCTCTGGCGACCGGTTCGGCGTCGCCGCCACGTTGGCCTGAAGTCCGCTACGCTGCACGGTCTACGGCACTCAACTGGTGGGCGGCACACGAAGCCGTTGGCCGGACTGCAGGACTCCCATGCCCATCGAACTGACGCCCGCGTTGTCCACATCCCCGCTGCGCTGCGCCATCAGCGCCGCGACGCGATTGCCTGAACCCGAGCTGCTGCCGGGGCTGCTCGAACAGGCGCAGCTGGACCCGGCGCAGGCGCAATTGGTCGAGGCGCTGGCGCTGCGCATTGCCGGCGGCGTGCGCACACGCG
>JAHECC010000024.1 GCA_024641965.1 Rubrivivax sp. | reverse complement strand
CACATCGAGCACAGGCGCTGCCTCGTCGCACAGCCGGTGGCCACGACATGATCGAACTGACCCTCGACGGCCAGACGGTCAGCATCGCCCCCGGCAGCATGGTCATGCATGCCGCGGACGCGGCGGGCGTGTACGTGCCGCACTTCTGCTATCACAAGAAACTGAGCATCGCGGCCAACTGCCGCATGTGCCTGGTGGACATCGAGAAGGCGCCCAAGCCGATGCCGGCCTGCGCCACGCCGGTGGGCGCCGGCATGGTGGTGCACACGAAGAGCGAGAAGGCGCTGGCGGCGCAGAAGTCGGTGATGGAGTTCCTGCTCATCAACCACCCGCTGGATTGCCCGATCTGCGACCAGGGCGGCGAATGCCAGCTTCAGGACCTGGCGGTGGGTTATGGAGGCAGCGCCAGCCGCTACACCGAGGAAAAGCGCGTCGTCTTCCACAAGGACGTTGGCCCATTGGTCTCGATGCAGGAAATGAGCCGCTGCATCCATTGCACCCGTTGCGTGCGCTTCGGCCAGGAGGTCGCCGGCGTGATGGAACTGGGCATGATCCATCGCGGCGAGCATTCGGAGATCACCACGGTCAAAGGCGGCACCATCGATTCAGAACTGTCGGGCAACATGATCGACATCTGCCCGGTCGGCGCGCTGACCAGCAAGCCCTTCCGCTACAGCGCACGCACCTGGGAACTGGCACGCCGCAAGAGCATCAGCCCGCACGACTCGACCGGGGCCAACCTCATCGTGCAGACCAAGGCGAACAAGGTCATGCGCGTGGTGCCGCTGGAAAACGAAGATGTCAACGAATGCTGGATCGCCGACCGCGACCGCTTCTCCTACGAGGCACTGAACAGCGAGTCGCGACTGAGCATGCCGATGATCAAGCAGGGCGGGCAATGGCAGGCCGTCGACTGGAGCACGGCGCTCGGTTACGTGGCCGACGGGCTGAAGCGCATCAAGAGCGAGTTCGGTGCCGACGGCATCGGTGCGCTGGGCAGTGCGCACAACACGGTCGAAGAGCTGTACCTGCTGGGTGAACTGGTGCGTGGCCTGGGCAGCGCGAATGTCGACCACCGCCTGCGCCATGCCGACCTGTCGAACACCGCGCCCGCCGGTGCTGCACGCTGGCTCGGCACCTCGATCGCGTCTCTGTCCACGCTGAACAGCGCGCTGGTCATCGGCTCGTTCCTGCGCAAGGATCATCCGCTGTTCGCGCAGCGGCTGCGCCAGGCCGCGCGCAAGGGCGCGGCCGTCCATAGCCTGCACGCGTTGAACGATGACTGGCTGATGCCGATGGGGGCCAGCGTGGTGGCGGCACCCAGCGCCTGGCTGCAGTCGCTGGCCGAGATCGCCGCCGCGGTGGCAACGGCCAGGGGTGTCGACGCTCCGCTGCCTGCGAAAGCCGGCGAGGTCGCGAAGACCATTGCGCAGTCGCTGCTGAATGCCGAACGCAAGGCGCTGCTGCTGGGCAATGCAGCCGCGCAGCATCCACGCGCCGCCGAATTGCTGGCGCTGTCGAACTGGATCGGAGAACACACCGGCGCCACGGTGGGTTACTTGAGTGAAGCCGCCAACAGCGTGGGTGCCCAGCTTGTCGGCGCGTTGCCGGGCGAGGGCGGTCTGAATGCGGCGCAGATGCTCTCGCAGCCGATGAAGGCGCTGCTGCTGCTCAACGTCGAGCCGAGCCTCGACGCCGCCAATCCGCTGGCCGCGGATGCCGCCTTGCAGGGCAGCGGACTGGTGGTGGCGCTGACCGCATTCAAGGACGCCGCGGTCGCCAACGCTGACGTGCTGCTGCCGATCGCGCCTTTCAGCGAAACCGCCGGCAGCTTCGTCAACGCCGAAGGGCGTCTGCAGAGCTTCAACGGCGTGGTGGCCCCGCTCGGTGACACGCGCCCGGCCTGGAAGGTGCTGCGCGTGCTGGGCAACCTGCTCGGACTGCCCGGCTTCAAACATGACAGCGCTGAACAGGTGCGCGCCGAGGCACTGGGCGACGTGGCAGCACTCGGCAACCGGCTGGACAACCGCAGCGCGGCCCTGCCCACCATCGTCGGCGATCCCCTGGCACTCGAGCGCGTTGCCGATGTGCCGATCTATGCTACCGATGCGCTGGTGCGCCGCGCCGAGGCGCTGCAGCGAACGGCCGACGCCCGCGCACCGCACGCTGGGCTGCCCCGCGATTTGTGGCAGCGGCTCGGCCTGCAGTCCGGCGCGTCGGTGCGCGTGTCACAAGGTGCTGCGTCGATCGTGTTGCCGGCGGTCGAAGACGCCAGCCTGGCCGGCACGGCGGTGCGCATCAGTGCCGGTCATGCCGGCACGGCTGGCCTGGGCGCGATGTTCGGTCCCTTGAACGTCGAACGGGCCTGAGGACCGCACATGCTCGAAACCGTCAACCAGTTCGGTGTGTCGCTGATGGGCGCGACGCTTTGGGCCGTCGTCTGGAGCCTGATCAAGATCGTCGCGCTGCTGGCGCCGCTGATGGGCGCGGTGGCCTACCTGACGCTGTGGGAACGCAAGGGCATCGGCTTCACGCAGCTGCGCCCGGGGCCGAACCGCGTCGGCCCGCTGGGCCTGCTGACGCCGATCGCCGATGCGGTCAAGCTGATGTTCAAGGAGATCATTCGTCCGACCGCGGCGAACAAGCCGCTGTTCTTCCTCGGCCCGGTGATGACCATCATGCCGGCGCTGGCGGCGTGGGCGGTGATTCCCTTCGGGCCCGAGGTGGCGCTGGCCAACATCAATGCGGGCCTGCTGTTCCTGATGGCCATCACCTCGCTTGAGGTCTACGGCGTGATCATCGCCGGCTGGGCCAGCAACTCGAAGTACGCCTTCCTTGGCGCGCTGCGCGCCTCGGCGCAGATGGTCAGCTACGAGATCGCGATGGGCTTCGCGCTGGTGGTGGTACTGATGGTCTCGGCCAGCCTGAACATGAGCGACATCGTGCTGTCGCAGGACCGGGGCCGCTTCGCCGACATGGGGCTGAACTTCCTGTCGTGGAACTGGCTGCCGCTGCTGCCGATCTTCCTGGTCTATTTCATCTCCGGGCTGGCCGAGACCAACCGCCACCCCTTCGACGTGGTCGAGGGCGAGTCCGAGATCGTCGCCGGCCACATGATCGAATACTCGGGCATGTCCTTCGCGATGTTCTTCCTGGCCGAATACGCCAACATGATCCTGGTGTCGATGCTGGTGGTGATCATGTTCCTCGGTGGCTGGCTCAGCCCGATCGACAGCGCCGTGTTCAACGCCATCCCCGGCTGGATCTGGATCTGCATCAAGACCTTCGTCGTGGTCACGATGTTCCTGTGGGTGCGCGCCACCTTCCCGCGCTACCGCTACGACCAGATCATGCGACTGGGTTGGAAGATCTTCATCCCGGTCACGCTGGTGTGGCTGGTCGTCGTGGGGCTGTGGATCCAGTCGCCGCTGAACATCTGGTTGTGAAAGGAATACGACCATGTCAGCCGTAGCTTCATTCAAGGACTTCGCCTCCAGCTTCATGCTGGTGGAACTGCTGAAGGGTCTGCGCATCACCGGCAAGTACTTCTGGGCGCGCAAGATCACGGTGCAGTACCCGGAGGAAAAAACACCGCTGTCGCCGCGATTTCGTGGCCTGCACGCACTGCGCCGCTATGAAAACGGCGAGGAGCGCTGCATCGCCTGCAAGCTGTGCGAGGCGGTCTGCCCGGCCTTGGCCATCACCATCGAGTCCGATGTGCGCGACGACGGCTCGCGCCGCACCACGCGCTACGACATCGACCTGACGAAATGCATCTTCTGCGGCTTCTGCGAAGAAAGTTGCCCGGTCGATTCGATCGTCGAAACCCACATCCTCGAGTACCACGGCGAAAAGCGCGGCGACCTGTACTTCACCAAGGACATGCTGCTCGCCGTGGGTGACCGCTACGAGAAAGAGATCGCTGCTGCGAAGGAGGCCGACGCCAAGTACCGCTGACGCGCAGCGGGCCTTCGGGCGCACCATCCCCATGAACATCTCGAGCGCGCTTTTCTACCTCTTCTCGGTCGTGCTGCTGTTTGCAGCCTTCCGCGTCATCACCGCGCGCAGCACGGTGCATGCGGCGCTGTATCTGGTGCTGGCCTTCGGCACCGCGTCGTGCCTGTGGATGCTGCTGCGCGCCGAGTTCCTGGCCATCGCGCTGGTGCTGGTATACGTGGGCGCGGTGATGGTGCTGTTCCTGTTCGTCGTGATGATGCTCGATGTCGAAGTCGACAGCGTGCGCCAGGGTTTCTGGAAGCATTTTCCGTTGGCCGGCTTCGTCGGTGCGTTGATCGCACTGGAGATGGCGCTGGTGCTGATGGGCGGCTTCCGGCTGACCGAGGCGCCCGCGCCCGACCCCTTGCTGCTCAAGCTGGGCAACAGCAAGGTGCTCGGCATCGAGATCTACACCAACTACCTCTATCCGCTGCAGGTGGCGGCGGTGCTGCTGCTGGTGGCCATCATCGCCGCGATCGCGCTGACGCTGCGCCAGCGCAAGGACAGCCGCCACATGGACCCGAGCGCGCAGGTCAGGGTGAAGAAGGCCGATCGACTGCGCGTCGTGAAGATGCGCGCCACGGTCGAGCCCGATCCATCCGCGGCACCTGCGGACGGCAAGGAGGCGCAGACATGAGCTTCGGCACGGTCACGCTGGGTCACTTCCTGTCACTGGGCGGCATCCTGTTCGCGTTGTCGGTGGTCGGCATCTTTCTCAACCGCCGCAACCTGATCGTGTTGCTGATGGCCATCGAACTCATGCTGCTGGCGGTGAACCTGAACTTCATCGCGTTTTCGTATTACTTGGGCGACATGGGCGGGCAGGTGTTCGTGTTCTTCATCCTCACCGTGGCGGCGGCCGAATCGGCCATCGGGCTGGCGATCCTGGTGGTTCTGTTCCGCAACCGCGCCACGATCAACGTCGACGAGCTCGACGCACTGAAGGGGTAGCGCCGCCATGCAAGCCACCCTGTCCCCGAGCCTGCTGCTGCTGATCGCGCTGGCACCTTTGGCCGGCTCGCTGGTGGCCGGCCTGGCCGGTCAGGCTGTCGGCCGCCGCGGTGCGCACAGCGTCACCATCCTCGGTGTGCTGGTGTCCTTCATCGCCTCGGCCTTCGTGCTCAACGATGTGGCCAATCACGGCGCACGCTTCAACGCCACCGTATACGAATGGATGGTGGTGGGCGACCTGAAGATGGAAATCGGCTTCCTCATCGACGGCCTGTCCGCGATGATGATGTGCGTCGTCACCTTCGTGTCGCTGATGGTGCACATCTACACCATCGGCTACATGGCCGACGATGACACCTCGCCCGGCGGCTACCAGCGTTTCTTCAGTTACATCAGCCTGTTCACCTTCAGCATGCTGATGCTGGTGATGAGCAACAACTTCCTGCAGCTGTTCTTCGGCTGGGAAGCGGTGGGCCTGGTGTCGTATCTGCTGATCGGCTACTACTACGCGAAGCCGACGGCGATCTTCGCGAACATGAAGGCGTTCATCGTCAACCGCGTCGGCGATTTCGGCTTCATCCTCGGCATCGGGTTGATCGCGGCCTATGCCGGCACGCTGAACTACGGCGAGACCTTCGCCAAGGCCGGCGAGCTCGGCGGCATGAGCTTTCCCGGAAACGACTGGATGCTGATCACCGTGATCTGCATCTGCCTGTTCATCGGAGCGATGGGCAAGAGCGCGCAGGTGCCGCTGCACGTGTGGCTTCCCGATTCGATGGAAGGCCCGACGCCGATCTCGGCGCTGATCCACGCCGCGACGATGGTCACCGCCGGCATCTTCATGGTGGCGCGCATGTCGCCGCTGTTCGAGCTGTCCGACACGGCGCTGAACCTGGTGCTGGTGATCGGCGCGATCACCGCGCTGTTCATGGGCTTCCTCGGCGTGATCCAGAACGACATCAAGCGCGTGGTGGCGTACTCCACGCTGTCGCAGCTGGGCTACATGACGGTGGCCCTCGGCGCCTCGGCCTATTCGGTGGCCGTGTTCCACCTGATGACGCATGCCTTCTTCAAGGCGCTGCTGTTCCTGGCGGCCGGCTCGGTGATCCTGGGCATGCACCACGACCAGGACATCCGCAACATGGGCGGGCTGCGCAAGTACATGCCGATCACCTGGATCACCTCGCTGCTGGGCTCGATGGCGTTGATTGCAGTGCCCTTCTTCGCCGGCTTCTATTCCAAGGACAGCATCATCGAGGCGGTGCACTTCAGCGAGTTGCCGGGCGCGGGCTTCGCCTACTTCGCGGTGGTGGCCAGCGTGTTCGTCACCGCGCTGTACAGCTTCCGCATGTACTTCCTGGTGTTCCACGGGCCGGAGCGCTTCCGCCACAAGCCCTTCCCGGGCGAGCACGACCACGCCGACGCGCACGGGCATGTGCACGTGCACGAGCCGCACGAGTCGCCGGCGGTGGTGACGGTGCCGTTGATCCTGCTGGCCGTCGCCTCGGTGGGTATCGGCTACCTGATGATCGAGCCGATGCTCTACGGCGGCTTCTTCAAGGATTCGATCGCCGTGCTGCAGGCGCACCCGGCCATGGCCGAGATGGCGCACGAGTTCCGCGGTGCCTGGGGCATGGCGATGCATTCGGTCAGCACCCTGCCGTTCTGGCTGATGGTGGCCGGCGTGGTCGTGGCCTGGACGCTGTACCTGAAGTGGACCGCGATTCCGGCCATGCTGCGCGCGCGCTTCGATTTCGTCTATCGGCTGATGGACAGCAAGTACTACTTCGACTGGTTCAACGAGAACGTGCTCGCCGCAGCGGCACGCGGTTTGGGCCAAGGGCTGTGGAAGGGCGGCGACGTGGCCGTCATCGACGGCCTGATCAACGGCTCGGCGCGTGCCGTCGGCGGCGTCGCCTCGGTCGTGCGCCGGCTGCAGAGCGGCTTCCTCTACTGGTACGCGCTGGTCATGGTGCTCGGCGTGTTCGCACTGCTGAGCTGGCAGCTGTGGCCCTATCTTTCGGGCCTGATCGGCCGTTGAACGGGCAGCCGCGGCGGAGAACAAGAAAATGGGTCTTCTGAGTGTCGCCATCTGGCTGCCGATCTTCGCCGGCACGCTGCTGCTGGCGCTGGGGCGGGATGAGCACGCATCGATGGTGCGCGTCATTGCGCTGCTGGCGGCGATCGCCAGCTTCCTGGTCACGATCCCGCTGGTCACCGGCTTCGACACCGGTACCGCCGCCATGCAGTTCCAGGAGAACCTGCCCTGGATCTCTCGCTTCAATGTGCGCTATGCGCTCGGCGTCGACGGCATCTCGGTGTGGTTCGTGCTGCTCACCGCCTTCATCACCGTCATCGTCGTCATCGCCGGCTGGGAGGTGATCACCCAGCGCGTGAACCAGTACATGGGTGCCTTCCTGTTGCTGTCGGGCCTGCTGGTGGGTGTGTTCTGCGCCGTCGACGGGCTGCTGTTCTACGTCTTCTTCGAGGCCACGCTGATCCCGATGTACATCATCATCGGCGTGTGGGGCGGGCCCAACCGGGTCTACGCGGCCTTCAAGTTCTTCCTCTACACGCTGCTTGGCTCGCTGCTGATGCTGGTGGCGCTGGTCTATCTGTACATCAAGTCCGGCGGCAGCTTCGACATCCTCGCCTGGCACAAGCTGCCGCTGCCGATGAATGCACAGGCGCTGCTGTTCTTCGCCTTCTTCGCGGCCTTCTCGGTGAAGGTGCCGATGTGGCCGGTGCACACCTGGCTGCCCGATGCGCACGTCGAGGCGCCGACCGGCGGCTCGGTCGTGCTGGCGGCGATCATGCTCAAGCTCGGCGCCTATGGCTTCCTGCGCTTCTCGATGCCGATCGCGCCCGATGCCAGCCGCGAATGGGCCTGGCTGATCATCGGCCTGAGCCTGATTGCGGTGATCTACATCGGCCTGGTGGCACTGGTGCAGCAGGACATGAAGAAGCTGGTGGCCTATTCGTCGATTGCGCACATGGGTTTCGTCACGCTCGGCTTCTTCATCTTCAACGAGCTCGGCGTGTCCGGTGGCATCGTGCAGATGATCTCGCACGGCTTCGTCTCCGGCGCGATGTTCCTGTGCATCGGCGTGCTCTACGACCGTGTGCACTCGCGCGACATCGCGGCCTATGGCGGCGTGGTCAACACCATGCCCAAATTCACCGCCTTCGTCATGCTCTTTGCGATGGCCAACTGCGGCCTGCCGGGCACCGCCGGCTTTGTCGGCGAATGGATGGTCATCCTCGGCGCGGTGCAGGCGAACTTCTGGCTCGCGGCGCTGGCCGCTACCGCGCTGGTGTTCGGCGCCGCCTACACCTTGTGGATGGTCAAGCGGGTGTACTTCGGCGCGGTGGCCAACGACCACGTGAAGGCACTGACCGACATCAACAGCCGCGAGTTCCTGATGCTGGCGCTGCTCGCCGTCGCGGTGCTGTGGATGGGCGTGTACCCGAAGCCTTTCACCGACGTGATGCACGTCTCAGTGACCGAGCTGCTCAGGCATGTGGCTGTGTCCAAACTGAACTGACGAGACCTGCCCCATGAAAGAGATGAACTGGCTCGTGCTCTACCCGGAGATGCTGCTGCTGACGATGGCCTGCATCGTCACGCTGGTCGACCTGTGGGTCAGCGACGAGCGCCGCCGAGTCACGCTGTGGCTGACCCAGGCCACGCTGGCGGCGGTGGCGCTGATGCACCTGAGCTACTTCAACGACGGCGTCACGCTGTACGGAATGCAGGCCATGGTGGTGGCCGATCCGATGGGCCACTTGCTGGCCTTCTTCGCCGCCGTGGCGATGATGGTCAGCATCGCCTACGCGCAGCCCTACCTGGCTTCGCGCGACATGCTCAAGGGCGAGTTCTTCACCTTGTCGCTGTTCGTCTACCTCGGCATCTCGGTGATGGTGTCGGCCAACAATTTCCTCGTCATCTATCTCGGCTTGGAACTGATGAGCCTGTCGCTGTACGCTCTGACCGCGATGCGTCGCGACCATGGCGTGGCCACCGAGGCGGCGATGAAGTACTTCGTGCTCGGCGCGCTGGCCAGCGGCTTCCTGCTCTACGGCCTGTCGATGATGTATGGCGCCACCGGCTCACTGGACCTGGGCGAAGTCTTCAAGGCCATCGGCACCGGCCGCATCAACAAGGAAGTGCTGACCTTCGGCGTGGTCTTCGTGGTTGCCGGCCTGGCCTTCAAGCTCGGCGTCGTGCCCTTCCACATGTGGGTGCCCGATGTCTACCAGGGCGCGCCGACGGCGGTCACGCTGCTCATCGGCGGCGCGCCCAAGCTGGCGGCCTTTGCCATCATCATCCGGCTGCTGGTCGACGGCATGTCGGGCCTGGCGCCGGACTGGCAGCAGATGTTCATCGTCATGGCGGTGGCCTCGCTGATGGTGGGCAACCTCGCGGCCATCGCGCAGAGCAACCTGAAGCGCATGCTGGCCTATTCCACCATCGCGCAGATGGGTTTCGTGCTGCTGGGCATGAGCGCGGGCGTGATCGGCGGCAACACCTTCTCGGCCGGCAACGCCTACAGCTCGGCCATGTTCTATGTCGTCACCTACGTGCTCACCACGCTGGGCACCTTCGGCCTGATCCTGTACCTGTCGGCGCAGGGCTTCGAAAGCGAGGAGATCGGCGACCTGGCCGGCCTGGCGCAGCGCAGCCCATGGGTGGCTGGCGTGATGACCGTGTTCATGTTCTCGCTGGCCGGCGTACCGCCGCTGGTGGGCTTCTACGCCAAGCTGTCGATCCTGCAGGCGCTGGTGTCCAGCCACCAGCCGGTCTATATCGGTCTCGCGGTGTTCGCGGTGTTGATGTCCCTGGTCGGCGCGTACTACTACCTGCGCGTGGTCAAGGTCATGTACTTCGATGCACCCGCGCACGACACGGCCATCGAACGCGGCCGGGGCGTCAGCGCCTTGCTGGCGCTGAACGGCCTGGCGGTTCTGGTCTTCGGCCTGCTGCCCGGCGGGCTGATGAACCTGTGCCGCGACGCGATCGTCAAGGCCTTGGCCAGTTGAGTGCGCCGCGACTGCCGGCGGACGGTGACGATGCGCTGATCGACGGCCATCTGCGCGAGCACCGCCAGCGCAGCGAACTGCTCCACAAGGGCAACTTTCTGGAAGTGCGACGCGACCATGTGCGCCTGCCCGATGGCGCCACGGCAACACGCGAATACGTGGTGCATCCAGGCGCCGTGGCCATCGTGCCGCTGCTCGACGACGGCCGCGTGGTGCTGGAGCGGCAGTTCCGCTACCCGGTGGGCCAGGTGATGCTGGAGATCCCGGCCGGGAAGATCGATGCCGGTGAACCCACGCTGCAATGCGCCATGCGCGAACTGCTCGAGGAAACCGGCTACAGCGCGCAGCAATGGGCCCGTGCCGGCCTGGTACACAACGCCGCTGCCTACTCCACCGAGATCATCGAGATCTGGTTCGCGCGCGGCTTGAGCGGCGGTGCGCAGCAGCTGGACCCGGGCGAGTTCATCGAACTGTGCCTGATGAACGAGGCCGAGCTGGACGCCCACGCCGCAGCGGGCGAGATCAGCGACGTGAAGACGCTGATTGCGCTGATGTGGCTGCAGAAGTGGCGCGCCGGACACTGGACGCTGGACTGGATGCAAGCTCCCGCGGGCACGACGGCGATAATGGCGCGATGAAAGTTCTGGATCTGCGCTGCACGAACGGCCATGGCTTCGAAGGCTGGTTCGCGTCGGAAGACGAGTTCATGACGCAGAACGGGCGCGGGCAGATCGAGTGCCCGCTGTGTGCCGACCGCATCGTCAGCCGCCTGCCCAGCGCACCGCGCCTGAACCTTTCGAGTCAACGTGAAGCCGTCGAGGGCACGCCGCCGGCTGCGGTGGCCGACGCTGCGGTCGCCGATGCATCGCCGCCGCAACTGCAGGCCCAGTGGATGCAGGCCGTGCGCCGCATGCTGGACAACACCGAGGACGTGGGCACGCAGTTCCCCGAAGAAGCGCGCCGCATCCACTACGGCGAGATCGAGGCACGCGGCATCCGCGGCCAGGCCAGCGCCGACGAGCGCCGCCAGCTGCTCGACGAGGGCATCGAGATCATGTCGCTGCCGATGCCTGCGGCGTTGAAGGGGCCGGTGCAGTAGGCAGCGGCGCGACGGCCTTCGGTCGGTCGCGTGACATCGATGCAACGCGCGGGAATCCGCTCGATGCTGTAGCGCACGCCGCCCGCAGTGTGGGTGTCAATGGGCGGCTAATGCTGCCTGGGCTTGGCGCGCGCGCAGCTGCATTTCGTGCGGCCTGCGCTCGCCCGACAGCACGAAGCTGGCGTCGCTGAGTGCGCTGACGATGCTCGTGCCGTCGCGGTCGATCACGGCCTCTTCGCCGGCTTCGAGCACGATGTCGCGCGGATCGCCCTGCTGCGTCAGCCACAGTGTGCCGCCCAGGCATTGCAGAAGCGTGCCGCGGCCGTTGTCCACGCGATGCAGGTGGCCGCGCGGCAGACGGATGGTCGCGTGCTTGAGGTCGTTTTTCATGTTGGCTCCTTTGCATGCAGAATATGCATTCGTCAGACTAGGCCCGATGACCCCATCGGTCCTCGGGTTGACTGAAGTCTGCGCGCATGCGGGCCCCGCTTCAAACGTTATGTTCGAATGCTTTGCATGCGAAACAGGAATACCAATCATCGATGCGCAACCGCCAGTACGACCTGCCGCCGCTGGACCAGCTCGAGGCCTTCGAGGCCGCGGCACGACACCTGAGCTTCACGCGAGCTGGCGACGAGCTGGCCTTGACGCAATCCGCGGTCAGCCGCCAGGTGGCGGCGCTGGAGGCCTTCTACGGCGCGCCGCTGTTCAAGCGGCTGCACCGTGCGTTGCGCCTCAGCGACGAGGGCCAGTTGCTGCAGCACACGGTGGTCGAAGTGCTGCAGCAGTTGCACCAGGCCAGCGTCGCGCTGCGTGGCGAGAAGCGCAAGAAGACCGTGGTCGTCACCACCACCGCCGGTTTCGCGGGCTTGTGGCTGATTCCGCGGCTTGCCGGCTTCACCGCCTCCCATCCCGACGTGGACGTGCACATCTCGGCCAGCAATACCGTGGTCAACCTGAACCGCGATGGTGTCGACATCGGCATCCGTTACCACACGCAGGAAGCAGCCGGCGCCGAGGGTGTGCGCCTGTTCGGCGAGGTGGTACTGCCGGTGTGCAGCCCGAAGCTGCGGCGCGATCCGGCGCGGCCTTTGAAGGCACCGCAGGATCTGCGCCAGCATTGCCTGCTGCACATGGATGGCGGCCCCGGCTCGCAGTTGCTGGAATGGCCGCCGTGGCTGCGCGCGATGAACCTCGAGGGCCTGAAGCCCGCCAGCGTGCTGCACTTCTCGATGTACGACCAGATGATCCAGGCGGTGGTCAATGGTCAGGGTGTGGCGCTGGGCCGGTTGCCCTTGCTGAACGACCTGATCGCGCAGCGCAAGCTGGTCACGCCATTCAAGAGCAGCGTCGTATCGCCGCGCAGCTATTACCTGTTGCAGTCGGACGCGTCGCGCAAGAAGCCCGAGGTGCGCGAGTTCCTGGCCTGGCTGGTGGCCGAGGCCGGCGCCGTCGGGTAGTCAGAGCAGGGCGGTCAGAGCACCCGTCCGGGGTTCAGCCTGCCGTGCGGGTCAAGTGCCTGTTTGATCGCGCGCATCATCTGCAGCGCCACCGCGGGCTTGCGCTCGGCCAACTCGTCGCGCTTGAGCGCACCGACGCCATGCTCGGCCGAGATCGAGCCGCCACGCGCGCCCACCGCGTCGTACACCAATGTGTTCACGGCGTGCTCGTGCCGGTCCATGAAATCCTGCGCCGACTCGCCGTCGGGTGCCTGCACGTTGTAGTGCAGGTTGCCGTCACCGAGATGGCCGAAGTCCACCAGCCGCATTCCCGGGAAGGCACGCGCCAGCGCGGCGTCGGTGGTCGACACGAAGTCGGCGATGGCCGACACCGGCAGCGAGATGTCGTGCTTGATGTTCGGCCCTTCCTGGCTCTGCGCCAGCGGGATCGATTCGCGCAGCTGCCACAGCGATCGTGATTGCGCCAAGCTTTCGGCGACCACCGCGTCTTCGATGTGCCCGGCCTCGAGCGCGGCTTCGAGCAGGCCCTCGAAGCGCGCGCGCGCCTGCGCCTCACTCTCGTTGTCCGACTGCTCCAGCAGCACCGTCCACACAGCCCCAGGCAGCGGCTGGGGCAGGCTGGGGAAGTGCTTGGCCACCAGGTCGAGCGCGAAGCGGTTCATCACCTCGAAGCCTGTCAGCGCCGGGCCCAGCCGCGCCTGCGCCAGCCCGAGCAGCGCCACGCACTGCTGCAGCGAGCCTGCAGCGGCCAGCGCGGTGGTCACGGCGGCCGCTCGCGGGTGCAGCTTCAACGTGGCGGCGGTGATGATGCCCAGCGTGCCTTCGCTGCCGATGAACAGGTCGCGCAGGTCGTAGCCGGTGTTGTCCTTGCGCAGGCCGCTCAGGCCGTGCCAGATGTCGCCGTCGGCGGTCACCACCTCCAGCCCCAGGCACTGCTCGCGTGCATTGCCGAAGCGCAGCACCTGCGTGCCGCCAGCGTTGGTCGCGAGGTTGCCGCCGAGCGTGCAGCTGCCCTCGGCCGCCAGGCTCAGCGCCAGCATCAGTCCGGCGTCGGCCGCGGCCTGCTGCGCGGCCTGCAGCACGCAGCCGGCCTCCGCCGTCATCGTGAGGTTGGCGCTGTCGATGTGTCGGATGCGGTTCAGCCGCGTCAGGCTGAGCAGCAACTGCGTGCCGCTGGCGTCGGGCACACCGCCGCCCACCAGGCCGGTATTGCCGCCTTGCGGCACGACGCTGACACCCTGCGTCGCGCACAGTTTCAGCAGCGCCGCCACCTCGGCCGTATCGGCCGGGCGCACCACTGCCAGCGCGCGGCCGCGGAAACGACGGCGCCAGTCCAGTTCGTAGGCCGACAGGTCGCCATCGACCAGCACATGTGCCGCGCCGACGCAGTCGCGCAAGGCCTGCAGCAGCTCCGAGCTCATGCCGTCGCTGCCTGCGCGGCACGGTGCAGCCGCCAGCGCACGTGCACCGCGCAGGCGGTGAACAAGCTCAGGCAAAGCGCCACCTGCAAGCTCGCAAGCAGCGCCGACAGGCCATGGTCGCTGACGGCGCGTACCACGCCTTCGGTGAAGTACAGCCAGACCAGCAGGCTGAGCCAACGGTAGGTGTACAGGCGCGCGCGCCACAGTCCCGGCAGCGGCAGCAGCAGCGGCAGCACCTTGATCGCCAATGTGCCCGTGCCGGTGGGCGCGAGCCAGAGCTCCCAAGCCAATCCCAGCACGATCAGCCCAAGCACGCAGCCCAGCGCGATGCGCCGCGTCCAGCGCACGGTGGCGTCCATCGCCGTCGATTGCAGCTGCGTGTCGTCGTTGGGCATGCTGGCATCATAGCCAGCATGAGTTCACTCCAAGGGCTGTGGCGCTCCGGCACCGAGCTGTCGGCCATGCTGCTGCAGACGCTGCGCACCTGGCCCTGGTTCGAGACGCTGCGTACCCTGCGGCTGCGTTTTCGCGAAGACCGCCTGGGCATCACCGCCAGCAGCCTGACCTTCACGACGCTGATCGCACTGGTGCCCTTGGCCACGGTGATGCTGGCGCTGTTCTCGGCCTTCCCGATGTTCTCCAGGTTCCAGGACGCCCTGCAGCAATACTTCCTGCAAAGCCTGGTGCCCGACGGCATAGCCCGTCCGGTGCTGGCGGCGCTGACGCAATTTGCCGCCAAGGCCAACCGGCTGGGCACCGCTGGCCTGGTGTTCCTGCTGGCCACCGCGCTGGCGCTGATGCTGACCATCGACCGCACGCTGAACGGCATCTGGCGGGTGCGCAAGCCGCGGCCGATCGCGCATCGCGTGCTCGTGTACTGGGCCGCGATCACGCTGGGCCCGCTGCTGCTGGGCATCAGCCTAAGCATGAGTTCCTATGCGCTGACGGCTTCGCGCGGCCTCGTCGGCTCGCTGCCGGGTGGCCTGTCGGTGGCGCTCGATCTGCTCGAGTTCTCGCTGCTGATGCTGGGCATGTCGGCGTTGTTCCGCTATGTGCCCAACACCGACGTGCGCTGGCGCCACGCGCTGTCCGGCGGGCTGTTCGTGGCCATCGGTTTCGAGGCGGCGCAACGTGTGCTGGCCTGGTATGTCAGTGCCATGCCCGGCATCTCGATGGTCTACGGCGCCTTCGCGACACTGCCGCTGCTGCTGTTGTGGATCTACCTGTCCTGGCTGATCGTGCTCTTCGGCGCCGTCATCGCCGCCTATGCGCCGAGCCTGCGGATGAACCTGGTGCGCCATCGCGACGTGCCGGGCCAGCGTTTTGCGCTGGCCCTGGTGCTGCTGCGCGCGTTGCATGAAGCACGCGGCAAGCCGCCGCATGGACTGACGACGATGCAGCTCGCTGTTCGCGTGCGCACCGATCCGCTGCAGGTCGAGCCGATCATCGAGATGCTGGTCACGCCCGGCTGGGTGGCGCGGCTTGACGAAGACGGCGAAAAGCGCCTTGTGCTGCTGTGCGACCCTGAAAGCACACCGGCCGAAGCCCTGATCGACCAGCTTCTGCTCGCGCCGGACGAGCGCACGCTGGCCTTCAGGCAACGCACGCAAATGGGCGCACTGAAACTGTCCGATCTGATGGGCAGGTGAATCTGCCCGCGCCGGATCTGGCAGGACGGGCTATGCCGTTCTGCGATATCTGCTAGTGGCGTTCTGCGGTTGTTCGACGGGCTTGGCCTGACCATAATTTGGCTTCGATGCGCAACCTTGCCCCATGAATCGAAGCCTGCACGGAATCTCCTCTATGGCCACCCGCCTGGTGTTGGCCGAGTTGGTTGAGGCCTGGCGCGGGCAGGGCGGTGTGTCGGGTGCGGTCAAGGTCGAGTTCGAGTCGGTGGGCGGTGTCGACGCGGCGCGGCGTGTCGCGTCTGGCGAGGCCTTCGACCTGGTGGTGCTGGCGGCTGACGCAATCGACAAGCTCGAAGCCGAGGGCCATGTGGTCGCCGGCAGCAAGGTGGACCTGGTGCGCTCGGGTGTCGCGATCGCCGTGCGCGCCGGTGCGGCGCGGCCGGACATCGCATCGGTGGCGGCGCTGCGCGACACGCTGTTGCGCGCGCAGTCCATCGGCTACTCCACCGGGCCGAGCGGCACCGCGCTGCTGGCGCTGTTCGAACGCTGGGGCATTGCGGACAGGCTACGCGAACGCACGCGGCAGGCGCCGCCGGGTGTGCCGGTGGGCGCCATGGTGGCTTCAGGCCAGGTCGAGATCGGCTTCCAGCAACTGAGCGAGCTGATGCACCTGGACGGCATCGACGTTCTTGGCCCGATGCCCGAAGGCGCGCAGATCGTCACCACGTTCTCGGCCGGCCTTTGCACGGCATCGAGGCAGGGCGACGCGGTGCGCATGCTGCTGCAATTTCTACGCTCGGCCGCCGCCGACGAGGCCAAGCGCCGCCACGGCATGGCGCCGGCATGACGCCCGCCCACGAAGGACACGCCCCATGATCATCGACTGCCACGGCCACTACACCACCGCACCGAAGGCGCTGGAAAACTGGCGCAACCGCCAGATCGCCGGCATCGCCGATGCGGCGCAGATGCCCAAGGTGTCGGAGCTGAAGATCAGCGACGACGAGTTGCGCGAATCGATCGAATCGAACCAGCTGCGGCTGATGAAGGAGCGCGGCAGCGACCTGACGATCTTCAGCCCGCGCGCCAGCTTCATGGCGCACCATATCGGTGACTTCGAGGTCAGCAGCACCTGGGCGGCGATCTGCAACGAGCTGTGCTACCGCGTGTCGCAGCTCTTTCCCGACCATTTCATCCCCGCGGCGATGCTGCCGCAAAGCCCGGGCGTGGACCCCAAGTCCTGTATCGCCGAGCTGGAGAAATGCGTCAACCAATACGGCAATGTCGGCATCAACCTCAACCCCGACCCCTCCGGCGGACACTGGACCAGCCCGCCGCTGAGCGACCGCCACTGGTACCCGATCTACGAGAAGATGGTCGAGCTGGACATTCCGGCGATGATCCACGTCAGTACCAGCTGCAACGCCTGCTTCCACACCACCGGCGCGCACTACCTGAACGCCGACACCACGGCGTTCATGCAGTGCCTGACCAGCGACCTGTTCAAGGACTTTCCGGCGCTGAAGTTCATCATCCCGCACGGCGGCGGCGCGGTGCCCTACCACTGGGGGCGCTTCCGCGGTTTGGCGCAGGAACTGAAGAAGCCGCTGCTCAAGGACCACCTGCTGAACAACATCTTCTTCGACACCTGCGTCTACCACCAACCGGGTATCGACCTGCTGACCACCGTGATCCCGGTCGATAACATCCTCTTTGCCAGCGAGATGATCGGTGCGGTGCGTGGCATCGACCCCGAGACCGGAAACTACTACGACGACACCAAGCGCTACATCGAGGCATCGACCATCGTCGTCGGCGACGACCGGCACAAGGTCTATGAAGGCAACGCGCGCCGCGTGTTTCCGCGCCTCGACCGGGCGCTCAAGGCGAAGGGAGTCTGAGGTGTATCAACTTGGCATCGTCAAACGCAACATCGTTCGCGCCGATCCGGCGGCGGTGGGCAAACTTGCGGCCTTCGGCGCCGCCACCGTGCACGAGGCGATGGGCCGTGTCGGCCTGATGCAGCCCTACATGCGGCCGATCTACACTGGCGCGCACCTTTGCGGAACGGCGGTCACGGTGCTGCTGCACCCGGGCGACAACTGGATGATGCATGTCGCTGCCGAACAATTGCAGCCCGGTGACGTGGTCGTCGCGGCCTGCACGGCGGACAACAGCGACGGCTTCTTCGGCGACCTGCTGGCCACCTCCTTCCGCGCGCGTGGTGCGCTCGGCCTGGTCATCGACGGCGGCTGTCGCGACGTCAAGGACCTGACGGCGATGGGCTTCCCGGTGTGGAGCAAGGCCATCAGCGCCAAGGGCACGATCAAGGCCACGCTCGGCTCGGTCAACGTGCGCGTGGTCTGCGCCGGTGCCGAGGTCAACCCCGGCGACGTGGTCGTCGCCGACGACGATGGCGTCGTCGTCGTGCCCGCGGCGATGGCGATGAAGGTGGCCGACGCGGCCGCCGCGCGCGAGGCGAACGAAGCCGCCAAGCGTGCCAAGCTTGCCGCTGGCGTACTGGGCTTGGACATGTACGACATGCGCGGCCCGCTCGAGAAGGCCGGCCTGAAGTACATCGACTGACCATGAACGACGATCCCATGCTTTGGCAGGTAGGCCTGGTCGGCTACGGCGAGGTCGGCCGCATCCTGGCCGAGGACCTGCGCGCACGCGGCGTCGCGGTGCGGGCTTATGACCTGAAGCTCGACGACGATCGCGCCGCGCCGCTTCGCGAGCACGCAACAGCACATGGGGTGGTGTTGGCCGCCTCGCATGCCGAACTGGCCGCCGCGTCGGACCTGGTGATCTCCGCCGTGACTGCCAGCCAGACGGTGGCCGTGGCCCATGCCTGCGCGCCGGGGCTGCGACCGCTGGCCTGGTACCTCGACTTCAACTCTGCCTCGCCGGGTGCCAAGCTGCGTGCTGCGGCGGCCGTGGAGGCTGGCGGGACGGTCTTCGTCGAAGCCGCGGTCATGACCTCGATACCGCCCTACCGCCTGCGTGTGCCGCTGTTGCTGGGCGGTGTGGACGCGCAGCGCCTGCAACCGGGTTTGGCGGCGCTGGGTTTCGAGGCCAAGGTCGTCTCCGACAAGCTGGGCGTGGCCAGCGCCACGAAGATGTGCCGCAGCGTGATGATCAAGGGCCTGGAGGCGATGGTCATCGAAAGCTTCACGGCCGCACGCGCCTATGGCGTCGAAGGCGCAGTGCTGGCCTCGCTGAAGGAGACCTTTCCCGGCATCGACTGGGAGAAGCAGGGCGCCTACTTCTTCCAGCGCGTCATCGAGCATGGCCGGCGCCGCAGCGAGGAAGTGCGCGAGGTGGCCGAGACCGTGCGCGAGATCGGCCTGACACCCTGGTCCGCCGCCGGCACGGCAGAGCGCCAGGCCTGGATGGCCGATCTGGCCGACGCGGGGCTGTTCGGCCTGCGCGGCGACGCCGAATTCGCGCACAGCCCCGACTGGCGCACCGAGGCCGACCGCATTCTCGCCAGCGTGCTGCCGAATCGCTGAGAGCGAAATGATGGAATTCACCAAGACCCCTGGCTGGCTCGATTGGTACGCAGGTCCGAGCAAGCCGCGCTTCGTGCTGCCGCCCGGCAGCGTCGATGCACATTGCCATGTCTTCGGACCTGGCGCCGAATTTCCCTTTGCGCCCGAGCGCAAGTACACGCCTTGCGATGCGTCGAAGCAGCAGTTGTTTGCGTTGCGCGACCATCTCGGCTTCGCGCGCAACGTCATCGTGCAGGCCACCTGCCACGGTGCCGACAACCGAGCCATGATCGACGCCTGCCGCTCATCCAACGGTCTTGCGCGGGGCGTGGCCACGCTGCGCCGCACGGTCACCGACGACGACCTTCGCCAATTGCACGCCGCAGGCGTGCGTGGCGTGCGCTTCAACTTCGTCAAGCGTTTGGTGGACTTCACGCCGAAGGACGAGCTGATGGACATTGCCACGCGCATCGCCCCGCTGGGCTGGCACGTGGTGATCTATTTCGAGGCGGTGGATCTACCCGAGCTTTGGGACTTCTTCACTGCGCTGCCGACGACGGTGGTGGTCGACCACATGGGTCGCCCCGATGTCAGCCTGCCGGTGGACGGGCCGCAGTTCGAGCTGTTCGTGAAGTTCATGCGCGAACACGGCAACGTGTGGAGCAAGGTCAGTTGCCCGGAGCGGCTGTCCCTCACCGGCCCGAAGGCGCTCGATGGCGAACAGCAGGCCTATCGCGACGTGGTGCCTTTTGCGCGGCGCATTGTCGAAACCTTCCCCGACCGCGTGTTATGGGGCACGGACTGGCCGCACCCGAACCTGAAGGACCACATGCCCGACGACGGGCTGCTGGTCGATTTCATTGCGCACATCGCCACCACGCCGGAGCTGCAGAAGAAACTGCTGGTGGACAACCCGATGCGCCTGTACTGGCCAGAGGAGGTCTGAACAATGGCATTGAACAAGCCCTATCTCGACGTGCCCGGCACGACCATCTTCGATGCGGAGCAGTCGCGCAAGGGTTACCACCTGAACCAGTTCTGCATGTCGCTGATGAAGGCCGAGAACCGTGAGCGCTTCAAGGCCGATCAGCGCGCCTATCTGGACGAATGGCCGATGAGCGAGGAGCAGAAGCTCGCCGTGCTCGCGCGCGACCTGAACCGCTGCATGGCGCTTGGAGGCAACATCTACTTCCTGGCGAAGGTTGGCGCCACCGACGGCTTGAGTTTCCAGCAGATGGCCGGCAGCATGACCGGCATGACCGAGACCGAGTACCGCGCGATGATGGTCGCCGGCGGCCGCTCACCCGAGGGCAACCGCTACGTCGGCGAAGACGGCGACGCCCAGGCGCACCGGCAGCCGCAGGGTGCCGCAGGAAGAAGGGGCTGACATGGCACGCATCAGCGCATCGGTCTATACCTCGCATGTGCCGGCCATCGGCGCGGCCATCGACCATGGCAAGACCGGCGAACCGTATTGGCAGCCGGTGTTCGCGGGCTACGACTTCTCCAAGCAGTGGATGAAGGACAACAAGCCCGACGTGATCTTCCTCGTCTACAACGATCACGCCACCGCCTTCAGCCTGGAGATGATTCCCACCTTTGCGATCGGCACCGCGGCCGAGTTCAAGCCCGCCGACGAGGGATATGGTGCGCGCCCCGTGCCGACCGTCATCGGCCACCCCGAACTGGCCAGCCACATCGCGCAAAGCGTGATCCAGGACGATTTCGACCTGACGATCGTCAACAAGATGGACGTCGATCACGGCCTGACCGTGCCGCTTTCGCTGATGTGCGGAGAGCCGCCTGCCGACAACTTCGCGTGGCCCTGCCCGGTGATCCCCTTCGCCGTCAACGTGGTGCAGTACCCGGTACCGTCCGGGCGGCGTTGTTTCATGTTGGGGCAGGCGATCCGCCGCGCCGTCGAGTCCTACGACGAGCCGTTGAAGGTGCAGATCTGGGGCACCGGTGGCATGAGTCACCAGCTGCAGGGCCCGCGCGCCGGGCTGATCAACGCCGAGTGGGACAACCGCTTTCTCGACCGGCTCATCGCCGACCCGGCCGAGCTGTCGCAGATGCCGCATATCGAATACGTGCGCGAGGCCGGCAGCGAAGGCATCGAACTGGTGATGTGGCTCATTGCTCGTGGCGCGATGGCCGACGTGGCCGGCGGCAAGCCACCGGTGCTCAAGCACCGCTTCTTCCACGTGCCCGCCAGCAACACCGCGGTGGGCCACCTGATACTGGAAAACGCATGACGATCAAAGTAGCCCTCGCCGGTGCCGGCGCTTTCGGCATCAAGCATCTTGATGCCATCCAGCTGATCGACGGTGTCGAGGTGGTGTCACTGGTCAGCCGTGAATTGGAGAAGACCCGGGAGGTGGCCAGGAAGTACGGCATCGACCACTGCACGACCGAGCTGGCGGACAGCCTGGCGCTGAAGGAGGTCGATGCGGTGATCCTGTGCACGCCCACGCAGATGCACGCCAGCCAGGCCATCGCCTGCATGCAGGCGGGCAAGCATGTGCAGGTGGAGATCCCGCTGGCCGATGCGATGGCCGATGCCGAACGCGTGGTCGCGCTGCAGAAGTCGACCGGCCTGGTGGCAATGTGCGGCCACACGCGGCGCTTCAACCCCAGCCACCAGTTCGTGCACCAGCGAATCGCCAAGGGCGAGTTCAACATCCAGCAGATGGACGTTCAGACCTATTTCTTCCGGCGCACGAACATGAATGCGCTGGGCCAGCCGCGCAGCTGGACCGACCACCTGCTGTGGCACCATGCGGCGCACACGGTGGACCTGTTCGCCTACCAATGCGGCAGCGCGATCGTGCAGGCGAATGCCATCCAGGGGCCGATGCATCCGCAACTCGGCATCGCCATGGACATGAGCATCCAGCTGCGCGCGGCCAGCGGCGCGATCTGCACGCTGAGCCTGAGCTTCAACAACGAAGGCCCGCTCGGTACCTTCTTCCGCTACATCGGCGACAGCGCCACCTACCTCGCGCGCTACGACGACCTGTTCAACGGCAAGGAAGAGAAGATCGACGTGTCCAAGGTGGCGGTGTCGATGAACGGCATCGAGCTGCAAGATCGCGAATTCTTCGCCTCGATCAAGGACAAGCGCGAACCGAACGCTAGCGTCGCCCAGGTGCTGCCCTGCTACCGTGTGCTGCATGGGCTGGAACAGCAGCTCGCGCGTCAACAATGAGCCCGTACTCAACCCAAGGGAGACGAACCATGAAATCCTTCCAGAGCTGCCTTCTCGCAGCGGGCCTGCTGGTCGCAGCGGCCTCCCAACCGGCGCTGGCGGCCGACGTGACGCTGCGTTTCCACCAGTTCCTGCCGCCGCAGGCGACGATTCCGGACAAGGCCATCAAGCCCTGGGCCGCGAAGGTCGAGAAGGACAGCGGCGGGCGCATCAAGGTACAACAGTTCCCGACCATGCAGTTGGGCGGCAGGCCGCCTGAGCTTTTCGACCAGGCCAAGGACGGCGTGGTGGACATCGTCTGGACCGTGCTGGGCTACACGCCGGGTCGCTTCCCGAAGACCGAGGCCTTCGAGCTGCCCTTCACGACGGGGCTGGCCGAACCTGGGTCACGCGCCTTCCAGGAGTACGTCGAGAAGTTCGCGATGGACGAATTCAAGGACGTCAAGCTGATCGCGGTGCATGTGCACGGCCCGGGGCTGTTCCACAGCAAGGACCCGATCACCAAGCTCGAGGACCTGAAGGGCATGAAGGTGCGCGGTGGTTCACGCGTCGTCAACATCATGCTCGAACAACTCGGCGCCACGCCGGTGGGCATGCCGGTGCCGGCGGTAAGCGAGGCCTTGTCCAAGGGGGTGATTTCGGCCACCACCATTCCGTGGGAGGTGGTGCCGGCGCTGAAGGTGCAGCAGATCGTCAAGAACGCCACCGGCTTTACCGGCAGCAAGGGCCTGTACACACAGACCTTCGCGGTGGCCATGAACAGGTCAGCCTACGACAGGCTGCCGCCCGACCTGAAGAAGGTCATCGACGCCAACAGCGGCAGCGAGACCGCGGCGCTGTTCGGCCGTGCCATGGATGCAGGCGACAAGGTCGGCGAGGCACTGGCCATCAAGTCCGGCACCAGCATCGTCACGCTCAATGCGGAGCAGACGGCACGCTGGCAGCGCACCGCCAACGGCACGCGCGCCATCTGGTACGCCGAAGTGGGAGGCAAGGGACTGGACGGCCAGAAGCTGGCGGCCGAGGCCAGCGCGCTGGTCGAGAAGTACTCGAAGAAGTAGATCGACTCCGCAGGCGTGGCACGATTTCGGCCACGCCGCGCTCAGGTCCCTCATGAACAACATCATCTACAGTCTGAGCCGGCTGATGGCTTGGTTCGGCGCCTTTGTGCTGGCTGCACTGGCGTTGATCAGTGTCATCAGCATTGCCGGACGTGCATTTGCCTTCGCCGGGCTGGGCCCGGTGCCGGGTGACTTCGAGCTGGTCGAGGCCGGCACCGCGCTCGCGGTGTTCTGTTTCCTGCCTTGGTGCCATCTGAAGCGTGGCCACGCGTCGGTGGACCTGTTCTGGAAGAGCTTCTCCAAGCCGATGCGGCGTCGCCTCGAAGTCGTGGCCGATGCGTTGATGCTGCTCGTGTGGCTGCTGCTGGTGTGGCGCATGGGCGTGGCCATGCTCGACTACCGCGACAACGGCGAGGTCAGCTTCATCCTGCAGATGCCCGTGTGGTGGGGTTATGCGGCATCGATGCTGCCGGCGGTCATCGGCTGCATCGCCTATGCATGGCGGCTGCTCGAAACGCTGGGCCTTGCCAGTGCGCCCGAAGGTTTCGTGCTGTCCGAGGGTTCTCATTGATGATGTCCCCACGCTCACTGCGTTCGCTGCTCCCCAAGGGGGTTCGTCAATGCCTGCTGTCGGCCGGGAGCCACTGACATGGACCCGCTCTGGCTTGCCGCATGGTCCTTTCCGGTGCTGTTGGCGCTGATCTTCCTGCGTGTGCCCATCGGTGTGGCGATGCTCACGCTGGGGCTGCTCGGCTCGTGGCAGGTGTATGGCAGCGCCGCGCCGCTGCTCAACCAGATGAAGACGCTGAGCTACAGCACCTTCTCGACCCATTCGTTGTCGATCGTGCCGCTGTTCCTGTTGATGGGGCAGCTGGCCACGCTGGGCGGCATGTCGCGCGCGCTGTTCAAGGCGGCCGAGGCCTTTCTCGGCCATCGCAAAGGTGGTGTGGCGATGGCGGCGGTGGGTGCCTGCGCCGGCTTCGGCTCGATCTGCGGCAGCTCGCTGGCCACTGCGGCGACGATGGGACAGGTGGCGCTGCCCGAGCTGCGCCGCGCCGGCTATGCCGGCAGCCTGGCCACCGGCGCATTGGCCGCCGGCGGCACGCTGGGTATCCTCATCCCGCCGTCGATCGTGCTCGTCATCTACGCCATCCTGGCCGAGCAGAACATCGCCAAGATGTTCGCCGCGGCCTTCGTGCCCGGCATCCTGGCGGCGCTGGGCTACATGCTCGTCATCGCCATCGTCGTGCGGCTGAAGCCCTCGCTGGCCGGCCGGCTCGAGCCTATGCCGTGGAGCGAGCGCATCACGGCGCTGCTGGCGGTGTGGCCGGTACTGCTGATCTTCGTGGTGGTGATCGGCGGCATCTACACCGGCATCTTCACGCCCACCGAAGGCGCGGCCGTCGGCGCCGTGGCCACCGGCGTGCTGGCCTGGTGGCGTGGTGGCCTGTCGCGCGAGAAGCTGCTCGGCGCTTTCGAATCCACTGCCAGCGGCACGGCGATGGTGTTCCTGATCGTGCTCGGCGCCGCCGCCTACAACACCTTCCTCGCGCTGTCGCAGTTGCCGCAGGAACTGGCCGGCTGGGTCGGCGAGCAGGGACTGAGCCCCTATGCGGTGTTGTGGGCGATCCTGATCTTCTATCTGATCTTCGGCTGTGTCATGGATTCGCTGTCGATGATCCTGTTGACCATCCCGATCTTCTTCCCGATGATCTCGGGCCTGGACTTCGGCCTTAGCCCCGAGCACACCGCCATCTGGTTCGGCATCCTGGTGCTGATCGTGGTCGAGGTCGGGCTGATCACGCCGCCGGTGGGCATGAATCTGTTCGTCATCAAGTCGATGGCGCCGGACATCGCCATCGCAGAGACCTACAAGGGCGTCATGCCATTTGTCGCCAGCGACCTGGCACGCGTAGTGCTGCTGGTGCTGTTCCCGGCGATCACGCTGTTCGTGTTGCGTTGGTAGAGGTGTTTCAAATGAATCAAACCACAAGGAAACAAGCCATGAGATCGATCATCAAGTCCGTACTCGGCGCCTTCGCGCTCTTCGGTGCCGTGCAGGTGGCTCAGGCCGCCGACGTGACGCTGCGCTTCCACCAGATGCTGCCGCCGCAGGCGACGATTCCGGACAAGGCCATCAAGCCCTGGGCGGCGAAGGTCGAGAAGGAAAGCGGCGGCAGGATCAAGGTGCAGCAGTTCAACACCATGCAGCTTGGCGGCAAGCCACCCGAACTGTTCGACCAGGCCAAGGACGGCGTGGTCGACATCGTCTGGACGGTGCTGGGTTATACGCCGGGGCGCTTCCCGAAGACCGAGGCCTTCGAACTGCCGTTCAGCAGCGGCTTGGCCGAACCGGCTTCGCTCGCATTCCAGGAGTACGTGCAGAAGTTCGCCATGGACGAGTTCAAGGACGTCAAACTGATCGCCGTGCATGTGCATGGCCCGGGCCTGTTCCACAGCCTGACGCCGATCGCCAAGCTCGAAGACCTGCAAGGCATGAAGGTGCGTGGTGGCTCGCGTGTCATCAACATCATGCTCGAACAGCTTGGCGCGGTGCCGGTGGGCATGCCGGTGCCGGCCGTGGGCGAAGCGCTGTCGAAAGGCGTGATCTCGGCCACCACCATTCCGTGGGAAGTGGTGCCGGCATTGAAGGTGCAGCAGATCGCCAAGAATTCCACCGGCTTTTCCGGCGGCAAGGGCCTGTACACGCAGACCTTCGCGGTGGCGATGAACAAGGGCGCCTACGACAAGCTGCCTGCCGATCTGAAGAAGGTCATCGACGCCAACAGCGGCATGGTTGCCGCGGCGATGTTCGGCCGCGCGATGGACGAAGGCGACAAGGCCGGCCTGGCGATTGCGCAGAAGGCCGGCAACAACATCATCACGCTGAGCCCGGAAGAAACCGCGCGCTGGAAGCGCATCGCCAACGGCACGCGCGCCATCTGGTACAAGGAAGTGGCGGCCAAGGGCCTGGATGGGCAGAAGCTTGCGGCCGAAGCCGAGACCCTGATCGAGAAGTACGCCAAGAAGTAGCGCACCGATCGACGCGCAGCGCGACCCGCGGGCCGCGCCGCGCGCCCGGCTTCAGCGCTTGGCGGCGAAGCAGTAGAAGTAGCCGTTGCCGCCGGTGGCGTTCAGCGAGGCGATGTCGCAGCCGCGCGTGGCGTGCGACGAGTTCCACGACTTCGCTGGTGCGCTTTCGTCCAGGCCCGTACGGTCGCTATGGCCGACGATGGCCGAGCCGGCGCCGCTCTTCGTCCAATTGCCGCAGGTGGTGTCCTTGTCGCCGGGCACTGCCTTGCCGTCCGGCGCCGAGCCGGTGAGGATGTCGTGCTGGTTCGGCGTGTCGCCGCGGCCCTTGACCTCCTCACCCTTCTCGGTCAGCGCGGTCACCTTGGCGAGGCGGTTGTTTCCGTGCAGCTCCTCGACGTTGCTGGCCACGGTCAGGCCCTTGGCATTGACCCAGGGCCCATTGCCGATGCGGTCGCGCGCATTCACCGAGCCGGATCCGGTGGTGCTTAGATAGGCGCGCCAGGTGCCGCTGCCGGCGCCCACGCTCTTGGCCAACGCGGCACAGTGCTTGTCGGCACCTTCAAGCCCGCCCAGGTCGGCACCCTTGCCCATGTTGGTACTGGTGACGAAGAAGCTCATCGGGTTGCTCTTGTCGTCCATGGAGGCGCAGGCGGACAGCAGGGCGGCACTGGCGACAAGGCTCAGCAAAAGGGGAAATCGACGCATGGGGTCTCCTCTCGAGGGATAGGTGGGTTGGGGTGCGAGAAAGGCGAGTTCGAGGCATTCGCTGTGCCGCGATGGCCCGGCCGAACTATACCGATTGGCAAGCGCCTTAAACTCTGCCCATGATGGAGCAAGGCTTGGCACGCTCGGCAGTCGAGTGGCTGACACCGTGGCTGGTGTCGATCACCGAATTGGCGGCGCTGGGCGCGGCCGGGCTGCTGCTGCACGCGATCATCTATGCGGTCGCCAAACGGGTCACGGCGCGCACCCGCAACGAGCTCGACGGCATGGTGGTGCAACACACGCGCGCGCCGGCGCGGCTGCTGGTGCCGTTGATGCTGCTGGCCGTGACGTGGCCGTCGCTGGACCTGCAGCTCAAGCTGCCCGGTTTGTCCCAGCGCTTGATGTCGATCGCCTTCATTGCCGCCGGTGCCTGGTTCATCATCGCGGTGCTGCGCGCGCTGGCTGAGTGGATCACCTCGCGCTACCGCGTCGATGTCGACGACAACCTGCGCGCGCGCCAGATTCAGACGCAGACGCAGGTGCTCAAGCGCACCGCCACGCTGCTCATCTCCACCGTGGCCGGCGCGCTGATGCTGATGCAGATCCCCGGCATCGAAAACGTCGGCGCCAGCCTGCTGGCCTCGGCCGGCCTGGCGGGCATCGTCGTCGGCCTGGCGGCGCGTCCGTCGATCGGCAACATGCTGGCCGGTCTGCAGCTGGCGCTGACCCAGCCGATCCGCATCGACGACGTGGTCATCGTCGAGGGCGAATGGGGCCGCATCGAGGAGATCCGCAACACCTTCGTGGTGGTGTGCATCTGGGACCGGCGCCGACTGGTCGTGCCGCTCAGCTATTTCATTGAAAACCCGTTCCAGAACTGGACGCGGCGCACCGCCGACATCCTTGGCACGGTGTTCGTGCACGTCGACTACCGCACCCCCGTGGAAAGCGTACGCAACGAATTGAAGTGCATACTCGAGGCCACGCCGCTTTGGGACAAGAAGGTCTGGAACCTGCAGGTGACCAAGGCCGACGAGCAAACACTCGAGTTGCGTGCCCTGATGAGTGCGCCCGACGCCAGCATCGCGTGGGACCTGCGCTGCCATGTGCGTGAGCGCCTGATCGCCTACGTGCAAGAAAACCCCGATTGGTTGCCGCACGTGCGCGGTGAACTGCGCCCTCCCGCGCCGCAGTTGCAGCGCAACGGCGCTGCCTGATCCCAACCCACCTATTCGAGTCATGCAAAAACGAACCATCGGCCCCTTCGACGTCTCGGCCATCAGCCTGGGCTGCATGAGCCTGAGCCATGCCTATGGCGTGCCGCCATCGCCCGAACACAGCGAGCGGCTGCTGCTGCGCGCGCTCGACCTGGGCGTGACGATGTTCGACACCGCCGCGCTCTACGGCTTCGGTACCAACGAGAGCCTGCTCGGCAAGGTGCTCAAGCCGCACCGCGCGCGCTTCCGGCTGGCCACCAAGGGCGGCATGGCCGGCGTGCAGACCGAAGACGGCATCAAGCGGGTCATCGACGGCCGGCCCGAGGCCATCCGCCGCAACTGCGAGGACAGCCTGAAGCGCCTGCGCACCGACCACATCGACCTGTACTACCTGCACCGCTGGGACAAGAAGGTGCCCATCGAGGACAGCGTCGGCGCGATGGCCGAACTGGTACGCGCCGGCAAGGTCGGAACGCTCGGTCTGTCCGAGGTGTCGGCCGAAACGCTGCGCGCTGCGCACGCGGTGCACCCGATCGCGGCCGTGCAGTCTGAGTATTCGCTGTGGAGCCGCAACGTCGAGATCGGCGTGCTGCAGGCCTGCCGCGACATCGGCGCCTCGCTGGTGGCCTTCAGCCCCACCGCGCGCGGCTACCTCACGGGCAAGCTGCGCGACGTGTCCGCGCTGCACGCCAAGGACCTGCGCCGCGGCATGCCGCGCTTCCAGGCCGAGAACTACGAGGAGAACCTGAAGCTGCTGGACGGGTTCGAGACGCTTGCCGCTGCCAGCGGTTGCAGCATGGCGCAGCTGGCGCTGGCCTGGGTACTGGCGCAGGGCGAGCATGTCATCGCCTTGCCGGGTACCACGAGTCTTGCGCATCTGGAAGATAACCTCGGCGCCGATGCGGTGACGCTATCGGCCGAGACGGTGGCCGCCGCCAGTGCGCTGTTCCAGCGCAGCAAGGTCATCGGCACGCGCTACAACGAAGACACGCAGGCCGAGATCGATACCGAAGATTTCTGACGGCCCGCCCGTTGGGTCATTTCGCCTCCTTCGCCGGCAGGTGCTCGTCGTACAACGCCTGCAGCCGGCGCAGCTTGAGCACGCCATGGAACACGGTGGCCACCATGCCGATCACGAGCAGGCCGACGAGGGCTTTCTCGACATCGTAGTTGGCCATGCGGTTGGCGATGTACGAAGCCAGGATCAGCGCCACGATGCCGAGGTTGATGGCCCAGTTCATCGTGTTCGAGACTACGAAGTGCAGCGTGCCGAAGCCGGCCAGCTGGTACAGCATGAAGGGCAGGATCGCCACCGCTGGAATCAGCTGCGACGCGCCCAGCGCGACCGGCACCGCGCCTGGCGCCACGGAGTGCAGCAGCTTGCTCGTGGCCAGCTCATGGAACAGCGTCGGCACCGCGCACAGCAGCGGCACCACGCACAGCAGCTCCAGCACCAGCGCGCCGCTCCAGGTGCCGATGCGCGAGGCATGGTCGGCACCCGGCCCGTTCGACTGCGCGCCGATGAACAGCCCGCCGACGATCGAGGTGGCACTGGCGAGCATGAACAGTTCCACGCTGATGCCGAAACCCGAGGGCTCGCCCACCTTCAGCAGCAGCAGCGCCAGGAAGCCCGGTGTGTAGAACATCACCCGTACCAGGCGGGCCCAGACACGCGCGTCGCGTTCGGGCGGCAACAGTGGCAGCGGCCGGCCGTCGTTGCCCAGGAGGGGGCGGTCCTTCGACATGGTCGGCTCCTTCTTGACGAGGGTATCGATCTTCGGCCGGAACGCTATCACAGCGTCGCGGCGTCTTTCAATCGGTCTGCGGCATGGGCTTGTTCACCGCGAACACCTGCACCGCCGCCGCCTTGCCCTTGAACAGCACCTCGCCCAGCGGCTCCAGCGCGAAACGCTCGCCCAGTTCGGCGCGCGTGTCGCCGTCGATCAATATCGGCCGCACGGCCACCTTGGTGTGCGCTTCCATGCGCGCGGCGATGTTCACCGCATCGCCGATGCAGGTGTAGGTGGCACGCTGCTGCGTGCCGGTGTAGCCGGCGATCATGTCGCCGGTGGCGATGCCGATGCCGATGTGCACCGGCGCCTTCTTCGCCGCCACGCGCTCCAGGTTGAACAGCTCGATCAGCTCGATCATGTCCAGCGCCGCCTGCACCGCGCTGCCGCAGTTGTCGTCCAGCGCCTTCGGTGCGCCGAAGATCGCCATCAGCCCGTCTCCGACCATCTGGTTGACGACGCCGCCGCGCCCGCTGATGGCGTCGAACATCAGCGTGTAGTAGGTGTTCAGCAGCTCGATCGTCTCTTCCGGCGTCTGCGCTTCCACCATCGAGGTGAAGCCGCGGATGTCGCTGAACATCACCGTGCCGGTGACGCGCTTGCCGCCCAGCGCAAAGCCCGATTGCTGCATGTCCTGCGCCACCTCGCTGGTGGCGAAGCGCTTGACCAGTTCCTTCTGCTGGTCGCGCAGGCGCTTCTTCTCCAGGCTGGAGTTGATGCGCGCCTTCAGCAGCACCGGGTTCACCGGCTTGGGCAGGTAGTCGTCGGCGCCCAGCTCGATGCAGCGCGCCACATGCGCCACGCCTTCGAGCGAGCTGGTGACGATGACCGGCAGATCGTGCAGGTGCTTGTCGGCCACCAGTTGTTCCAGCACCTGGAAGCCGTCCAGCTCGGGCATTTCCATGTCCAGCAGCAGCAGGTCGAAATGCTCGGCGCGCAGCATCTCCAGTGCGACGCGGCCGTTCTCGGCGCTGGCCACGCGGTGGCCCAGCACCTCCAGGCTGCGCGACAGCAGCAGCCGGTTGACCTTGTTGTCGTCGGCGACGAGCAGGCGAGACCCTCGATCAGCCACCCGAGAGCTCCTTCAGCGCCGCGGCCGCGCGCGCATATTCGGCGTCGAGCGCGTCCAGCGGCTCGGCTTCGGCAATCAACCCGCCCAGCTCCAGCTTGCGCGCCATTTCGCCCAGCTGCAGCGCGCCGAAGGTGTTGGCATTGGACTTGATCGAATGCGCGGCACGGCGGAAGCGTTCGGCCGAACTCTCCGCCTGCGCCGCGCGCAAATCGGCCAGCATCTGCGGCGCTTCGTCGAGAAAGGTGCCGACCAGCTCGGCGACGAACTCGTCGCCGGCGGTGGCCTGCAGTTCGGCGAAGGTGGCGGGGTCGATGGTCGGTTGCGGCATGTCAGGTGTCCTTGCGTGAGCTCACATTGTTCAATGCTTCCACCAGCGCGTCCACGCGGATCGGTTTGGTGATGTAGTCGTCCATGCCGGCGGTCAGGCAGGCCTCGCGGTCGCCCTGCATCGCATTGGCGGTCATCGCCACGATGCGCGGACGCTTGCCCACCGGCCAGGTGGCGGTGATGCGGCGCGTGGCTTCCAGCCCGTCCATCTCGGGCATCTGCACGTCCATCAGCACGACATCGTAGGTCTGGCGCTCGACGCACTCGACGGCTTCGGCGCCGTTGCTGGCCAGGTCGGCGCGGTAGCCCATCTGCTGCAGCAGCCGCATCGCCAGCTTCTGGTTCACCGCGTTGTCCTCGGCCAGCAGGATGCGCAGCGGGTGGCGCGCGGCCATGCCCGGGTCCATCTTCGGTTTGGCTTTGGCTTCGGTAGGCACTGGCACAGGTTCGTCGTGCGCCAGCAGGCCCACCAGCGTGTCGAACAGCTGGCTCTGGCGCAGCGGCTTGCTCAGGTAGGCGCTGAACAGGCCTTCGGTGTCGCCGGCCTCGCGCCGCCCCAGGCTGCTGAACAGTACCAGCGGCAGTTTCGGCTGGCGCTTGTGAATCTCGCCAGCCAGCGCCAGCCCGTCCATCTCGGGCATGTGCATGTCCAGGATTCCGAGGTCGAACTTCTCGCCGTCATCCAGCCAGCGCAGCGCCTCGGCCGCCGATTCGGTGTCGCGCGTCTTCATGCCCCACTTGGCCGACTGCAGCGCCAGCACCTTGCGATTGGTGGCGTTGTCGTCCACCACCAG